>JAEDLN010000045.1 GCA_016295275.1 Kiritimatiellia bacterium | reverse complement strand
GCGGTAGGGCGCGATGCTTGGCCGCCGGGCCTCCCGGCTCGCGCCGCCGCGCCACATCGCCAGTGGCGGCTCTCCACCGGCGCGGTGCGTGGCTTCGCACCTCGCGCCCCTCGCCGCTCCCGTTGCGCGATTTCCCATCACACCCGCTCATTACCCGTTGCGGTAGGACGCGATGGTCGCCCGCCGGGGCTCCCCACCCGCGCCGCCGCGCCGGGTGCGGAGCCCTTTGGCGTAGACGCAAAACACCGCTTGCGAAAAAGACGTCGCTTTCGTATGATTGGAAAGACGCCTTGATTTGAAAAGGATTTCTCCGCATGCACACCCCTCCACCAAAAGGCCCTAACCTGTTTTTCCCGGTTTTGGCAATTGTGGCAATTGTCATTCTTCTTTTGCTCCAGAGAAATCTCTCGCTTCTGGTCGGACAAGAAAGCGAACCGGTGCCGTCCGCTCAATCCGGACAATCCGCTGTAGCAAATCCTTGAAACAATGTCGTTGCATCTAAAAGAATGCAGGATTGGACGAAATTGTCTTTCAAGAGATGAAAAGTCGCAAAAAAGCGAGATAAAATAGGCAAGGCCGGATAGCATCCTCCCATTGCTTCATATGTAGAAGATGATTCATATTGCGTTCCGCAAAAGTATCTTCATTTGAT
Organism: Kiritimatiellia bacterium; assembly: GCA_016295275.1. Classification (GTDB taxonomy): domain Bacteria; phylum Verrucomicrobiota; class Kiritimatiellia; order RFP12; family UBA3636; genus JAEDLN01. Next base: position 12,327 of record JAEDLN010000045.1, on the reverse strand, counting down.
AGGATTGCGAAAACCAATATGATGGGGGTCTCTGACATTCTCGCACGTTGGGGAACGAATAGCATGTACAAGAGCGAAAAAGAACAGCAGCCAGCCTTTGAGGTTTTCGGCAAATCCTGCGGACGGAATCCCGGTCCAATGGCCGAGCCGATCATCCTTGCGGATCGGACGAACCGGGCCGCTGTCGAAGCCGAGTACTGCGAGCCGTTCAAATCGAAGCGCGGACGTCACGCCGTCTCGTCTCGTCAAGCATTGGGCTCATTGATCATTCAGAACCGGATGAAACCGAGCGACTGCAGCCTCGGGAAGAACATTTCCCGAAACGCGACCCGCCGATACGGTCTTCAGGCTTGTCAGGCCAAATGCCCATTTACGCATGGCGTCATGCCCGAATTTCGCAAGCGCATCGACAAGGGTTTACTCGTCCGGGGTAACGAAATATCTCTCAAAGTCGCCAAACAGACACCTGCCCACGCCAAGGAAAATGCGGCATGACGACGGTCCGGAATACCGGAATCGAAACGGCATGATCGCCCTCGTCGGCAAGGAAGTCTGCACCCGGCAAAAAAAACGATGCTGTTTGGCAGAGGCTGAATGCGCAAAATGAGTGCAACGATCAAATGCTTCGGAAAGGCGGTAACATGAATAACTCGTAAAAAGCAATCGGATTTTTCGGAAGCTATGTTCAGTTGCGACCGACTGTCGTCTGAATATTCAAGATCTGCAACAACCGTAACCGATTGAATGGAGAAAAAAATATGGCAACGGATGAAATCGTCAGTAACAATACGTTCGACAATGTACAGAATACGAAACATGCTAAAACCGCTGAACTGAGTGAAACCACTCCGGCTAAAGGAAATCCAGTGCCCTTTCTTGCAGTGTGTGTTGACGGAAACCTTAGCGTGCATCTGTTTGAAGACCGTGATACGGCAAAGAAAACATATGACGAAATCAAAGCGAAATATGTCAAGGATCCTTCATTCATAGAGAACATTTTGGATAACGGCAAGAAGTTGCTATTCCAAACGACTGATCATGAAGGCCCAAGCGTAATGCTCGCTGAAACGAAAATCATTACGAAGAGCACAATCGTGAAAATCCAATAAGGGATCGAACAATGAGCAAAAAGAAAATGACGCAAACGGAAAAAGCGACGGTATTGAAGCAGAATACGAAGAAGCAGAGTGAACCGAACCAAGATGCTGAACCTGATGTCGTAGTCATCAATACGTCAATTGCCGACACCATCCAAAAAGCGTTGAATGAAAAGAGGCTTTTTGTAACGACTTCCGATACTTTCTATACCGGAATTGTCTACGCGTATGGAGGATTGAAAATGTACTTGAAACTCGTTGAAACACTTCTTGATGGCGATTTGCCGTCCAATAGACCATCATTCGTCGGTTGCTATTGTATAGGTGGCATAAAGAAAACGATTTCAGACATTGGTCAACTCGGGATTGTATTTGTAGATAGAAGTAAGATTGCATTGGAAGACGCGATTCCTGTATTCGCGCATGAAATCTCTCATCTTGCCGACCACATCATTGACTCCGTCGGCGTGAAAGATTCCGCCGGAGAAACCAAAGCGTATTTCGTCGAGCGTGAAACGCAAAAGGTTCTTGAATTCTTCTACGGCAAGAAAATAGATTGCGTAATTACGGTTGAGAAAATCATGGATGCTTTGAAATGACATCGTTCAATGCGTCTATTGTAGAAGCAATGGCTTTTTGAACAAAGAAAAGAAGAACAAGCCAAATCTGGCAGTAAAGATGCTCCTAAGACATGGAAAGAATCTGTATTTGCAGATGCGGATTGGGTTTGTACCGGATCGATTGCTTCTAGAGAAAAAGGCCGCTCGCGGGCGGCATGTGAGGCAATGGTCACTAAAAAAACTGTTTCGTGAATCGTCCTTTTACCTTTAGCAGATGAATCTTCTCCGTCAGTTGTTTTATCCTTTCCGTAGCGGAAAGAATTCGAAATTCGCCTATTTCGCCGCAAGTTCGCTCTCGCTTCTCGTCCCGCGAGGCTTCTATCGGGGGCAACTGGCGGACTTGCTCGCTTCCATCGATAGCCGAGACGATGCCGAAGAAATTCGTGCTCGGGCCGCCTACTACAACAAGCTGCCCATCACCCCCGCAATCCCCCTCCCCGCCGACGCACAACGACTCCGGCAACAGAAAATGGGCCGAAAGGGACAGGTGTATTACTTCGACACCCGCGAATTTCTCCGCTATTTCAATCCCGATTTCCAATGGGCGCATATCCCCGGCGATGTCACTTTCGTGCCGGATGTCCCGTCAATCGTAAAGTCCCGCCCCATTTCCGGATCGAACGAAAACGCCGTTTTGCTGAATCTCAACAAGGTCAGACATTTTCTGTTCGTTCGGGATTCCGTCCCGACCGATCGAAAACGCCCCATGGCTTGTTTTCGCGGCAAAATCTACCATAAGCCAGGACGTGTCGATTTCTTCGAGAAATGGTTCGGGAAACCATGCGTCGATCTGGGCGATACGTCCTCGAAAGCGACCAGAAAGGAGTGGATGACGCCTCTCATGACCATCCGAGAACAACTCCGATACCGCTACATCCTGGCAATCGAGGGAAACGACGTCGCCTCGAATCTGAAATGGGTTCTCTCCTCCAATTCCATCGCCGTCATGCCACGGCCGACATTCGAGACTTGGTTTCAAGAAGGATGCCTCGTCCCAAATGTCCACTACATCGAAATCCGTCCCGATTACGCCGATCTCGAGGACCGTCTTGCCTACTATAATGAACATCCGGAAGAACTCGATGCCATCCGCAACGCCGCCCACCAGTGGGTCGACCGGTTCCGGAATCAAAAACGCGAAAAGCTGATTTCCCTGCTCGTCCTGCAAAACTATTTTCGCGCAACCGGTCAGTGCTGACCCGTTTCCCTATCCACGAATGTCCGAAGCCGCCGAAGCCCGGTCGCCAGCTCCGCCATCGTCCCCGCCGAAGAAAGCGAAATGCGCAAAAACGGCTCTCCTTTTCCCACAAGATACCGATCCGAATGCAAGACGCGAATACCCGCGTCCAACGCCCGTTCCTCCACCTCGTGCGCCCTGCCGTGCGTTTCAGGCAACGGAATCGTCCGGAACAGCGATTCTCCATCGCCTTTGCCGAACTCGGGAAATACCTCCGCAAACAGCTGGTTGGCCTGCCGGGCAAGTTGCTTTTTTTTCCGAAGAACAACATCCGCACGCCCCGACAATATCAACTCGCTGAGAATCTCGACGTCGAGCGCGCTCGCCTTGATTGTCGTGTGATGAAAGGCCGCTTGCAACGGGGCTCTCAACCGTTCCGGACATGCCACATACGCAATGCGCAGACCGGCGGCAATCAATCGCGCCGTCCCGGATAGATAGAGGGTGCGCTCCGGTATGCGGGCTTGCAAGGGCAGAAGCCGCTGCTCGTCCACCGTCGCAAAGGACGCGTCGTCTTCCAATACGATCAGATCCGCTGCCCGGCAAATGTCCGCGATATCCCTCCGCCGCTCCGCCGATAGCGTGATCGCCGTCGGATTCGAATGGCGCGGCATGATGAATAGCCCGCGAATCGGCAGCCGCTTCGCCGTGCGCGCCAACACATCCGGCAGCATGCCTTGCGAATCGCCTGCAACCGGAACCAGCTTGACATGCGCCAAACGCGCCAACGAAATGAAATTCGCATACGTGAAGGTGTCGACGGCAATCATGTCTCCCGTGCGAAAAACCGACAAAAGCGCAGAAGAAAGCGCGCCCTGAACGCCCGGAAATACAATAACCCCCTCCTTCTCGCTTTCGACCCCGCAACGGAGCAACCACTGCCGCGCCGCTTCCCGGTGCCGCTCCATGCCATCGCGATTCCCGTAGCCGAAAAGACGCTCCGCCGTATCGCGCCCCAACGCCGTGCGGGCCGCCCGGACAATCTCCTTCGCACCGATTTCCGTGAAACCTTGTACGACACCCAAATCGACGCAATCGCTTCGCCTGCTTTCGTCCGCCACGCCCGGAATCGACGAAACAAACGTCCCCCGCCCCGTGATGCCGTACACGAGCTTCTTGCTTCGGCAAAGGTCGTACGCCCGCGTAACCGTCGTGAAATTCAAATCCAAATAATCCGCCAGTTCCCGCTGCGGCGGCAACCGCGTCCCCGTCAGCAGCTTGCCCGATAGAATATCTTGCTCCAGCAAGGAAGCCAGCGAAAGATACAAAGGTCCCTTCCCCAACGCTTCCCGCTTTGGTTTCCAGCTCATCGGATAATTCTGAAAGGAATTGACCGGCATCAGGATTGCCCTCCATACAATTTTTGATTTGTATGCATTCTAGCAAATTGGTACCTTTCACGCCATCGCAATTCATTTTCCCCAAAAGGAGTATTTCAATGGAAGACAGAAGCCAACTGAATAAAAACCTCGCCCAAATGCTCAAGGGCGGCGTCATCATGGATGTCACAACCCCCGAACAGGCGAAAATCGCAGAGGCCGCAGGCGCTTGCGCCGTCATGGCTCTCGAACGCATTCCCGCCGATATCCGCGCCGCCGGCGGTGTGAGCCGTATGAGCGATCCCGGTATGATCAAGGGAATCCAAGACGCCGTTTCCATCCCCGTCATGGCAAAGTGCCGCATCGGCCATATTGCCGAAGCGCGAATCCTCGAAGCCATTGAAATCGATTTCATCGACGAAAGCGAGGTTCTCTCTCCCGCCGACGATCTCTATCATATCGACAAAACCGCCTTCGCCGTTCCGTTTGTCTGCGGCGCGCGCGATCTCGGCGAAGCTCTCCGCCGAATCGGTGAGGGCGCTTCCATGATCCGCACAAAGGGAGAACCGGGTACGGGCGATGTCGTTCAGGCCGTTCGCCATATGCGGAAAATGCAAAGCGAAATCCGCCGGATCGTCTCTCTTCGCGAGGACGAACTCTTCGAAGCCGCAAAGACGCTTGCCGCCCCGCTCGACCTCGTTCGCACTGTCCATAAAACCGGTAAGCTCCCCGTCGTCAACTTCGCCGCCGGCGGTGTCGCAACCCCCGCCGATGCCGCCCTCATGATGGAACTCGGCGCCGAGGGCGTTTTCGTCGGTTCCGGCATCTTCAAGAGCGGAGATCCCGCAAAACGCGCCGCCGCTATCGTGCAGGCCGTCACCAACTGGAAGGATTCCAAGCTGCTGGCCCAACTCTCCGAAAACCTCGGCGAAGCAATGGTCGGTATCAATGCCGATGAAATCCAAACCATCATGGAAGAGCGCGGCAAATAAGCACGCGCGCCTATCGTCTGCTCCATCATGAAACAAAACGTGATCGGCGTATTGGCCGTGCAGGGCGCGTTCATCGAACACGTTCATGCACTGGCCAATGCCGGTGCCAAACCCTTCGAAATCCGCCAACTGCGAGATTTGGACCGCCCCATGGACGGGCTTGTCCTGCCCGGTGGAGAATCGACCGTGCAAGGAAAGCTGCTGCGCGACCTCGGGCTCTTCAATCCCTTGCAGGAAATGATTCGAAACGGATTGCCCGTCTTTGCAACCTGCGCCGGACTCATCCTTCTCGCCCGCGAAATCGCAGATGATCCGACCGTCTGGTTCGGAACGCTTCCTGTCACCGTTCGCCGCAATGCCTACGGCCGCCAATTGGGAAGCTTTTCCGTCACAGACGATTGGAATGGATTGCCACAGGTTCCCATGACGTTCATTCGGGCGCCTTCCATCGAGTCGGTCTCTCCGGACGTCGAGGTCCTTTCCTCGTTCCGGGGAAAAGCCACCTCCGTGCGCTATCGGAATATTCTGGGCTTTACCTGGCACCCCGAATTATCCTCGGATCTCCGCCCGTATCAAACCTTCCTGAAGGAAGGGTAATCCGTACAGGCAAAACTACCGATTCTGTTCTGTGACCCGTTCTCCCGCATCCGCGAGAGAGCGGGCTCTTCGCAATTGCCCGCAACTGGCATTCACGCCACGCCCGCGACTCTGCCGGAGCGTGGCATTGATCCCGTTTCGCATCAGAAAGTCGCGAAACCGCTCGCACGTCCGGATCGATGGCGTTTTTCCCGAAAACTCCGCCACGGGATTCAACGGAATCAAATTGACGCGACTCGGAAAGGGCCGCAGCAACCGGACCAATTCGCGCGCCTGCTCGGGTCCGTCATTGAACCCCGCCACCAACGTGTACTCGAAGGTAATGATACGCCCGGTCTGCTTCGTATACGCGCGGCACGCCGGAATGAGGACGTCCAAATTCCAATGCTTGTTCACCGGCATCAACCGATCCCGTAACTCGTTCGTCGGAGCATGCAACGATACCGAAAGCTCAAACTGCATTCCTTCACCGGAAAAACGCTTGATGCCCGGGACAACGCCGCAGGTCGAAAACGTAATGTGGCGCGCACCGATTCCCAACCCGTCCGGCTCCGGTGCATTCATGCGGCGCGCCGCCCATAGCGTGTTGTCGTAATTCGCGAAGGGCTCCCCGATCCCCATGAAAACAATGCGATCCGGACGCCGACCGAGAAGACGCGCCGCCCGCACGACTTGCGCAACGATCTCCCCCCTCGTCAGACTCCGCACGCACCCATTCAGCCCGCTGGCACAAAAGGCGCAGTGGAACCCGCAACCGACCTGGCTCGAGACGCAAACCGTTACGCGATCCTTCGCGGGAATCAATACCGTTTCCACTAGCTCGCCGTCCGCCAGCCTGCTCAATATCTTGCGCGTTCCGCTCGACGCCTCCCCCGCCGTTTCCACCGGCGTAAGCGTTCCGTCCAAATCCAGACAACGCTCCGCCAACCGGGCGCGAAACGCCTTGGGCAAATTCAGCATCTCCCCAAATCCGCCCGCATAACGCGTAAATAACCATTCCGACAACTGACGGCTGCGAAAACCTTTCTCTCCGCACGCTTCCGTCAACTTGACGCGTTCGTCCGAATCCAAATCGAAAATCGACGGCTTCGCCACCGGCTTGCCGGGAGGCGCCATTTCCAATGGTACTTCTTCCGGAGAAATCATCGTTTCCACCCCAAAAACCATTTGCTACCAGATGAACAATGAAACCTCCGGATGCACAAAACGACGTTTCCCGGCCCAGACCGGAACGCCGTCAATCGGCTCGGACCACCAACCCGGCGGAGGCAAATCCTCCACCTGCCCGTCTTCTTCGCCGGCTCCTTGCTTCTCCGCCCAAATGCGCGTCAACCCATCGGCAAGCGAACGACTGATTTGAACCGGGCGAGGCTTCGGCGAATGCTCGCGCCCGACATCGTAGCCAATCCCCCAACCAAGCAACAGCCCCATCGCCAAAACAAAAACCGCAACCACGAGCCAAAACGCCACCGGTATCCCGGCACCGTGCCCCGCAAAACTGGTCGCCGTCTTCATCTCTTCCAATTGGCGAGTCTCGCGCAACACCCGTTCCCGTTCCAAGGAAAGCATTTCCCGCTCCAGTTCAATGCGCTCGCGCATCAACTGCAGCTCGTCTTCATCTTTCTGTGCAACGGGTTCCGGCATGCATGCTATCCTAGCAAAAGTCCTTTCCTATGGCTAGATGCATCGCCAAGCCGGTCCATTCGCCATTCGCCCCCTGGTGCAGTCCCGTTGCCGTACCCCGTGGCCGTGCCCCATGTTGTGCGCCCTCATTGCCATGCCCCATCGTGTGGTCCCGTTGCCGTACCTCATGGCCGTGCGCACCCCGCGTGCGGCTTGGCGGTAGGGCGCGATGTCCCCATCGCGCCGCACGGTCCCGTGGTCCGGTCCCGTTGCCGCGTCCCGTGGTCCGGTCCCGTCGCGCGGACCCGTTGCCGTACCCCGTGGCCGTGCGCACCCCGCGTGCGGCTTGGCGGTAGGGCGCGATGCTCGCCCGTCGGGGCTCCCGATTCGCGCCGCCGCGCCGTATCGCCTGTGGCGGCTCGCCACCGCGGTGCGTGGTTTGGCATCCGCGCCCCCCTCGCCGCGCGCCCCGCACGCTCGCGCCCACGCGCCGCTCCAACCGGGAATAACACCGCACCAAAAAATCACTTGCCTTTCTCCCCGAAAAGCAATATACTTCAAACCACTTTTGTCAATTTCCCTCGTTGACACCCCCGCTCAACTCTCCCCTTGAGCACGATTCACAAGTCCATCCAGAATCCAAACCTACGAGGAACAGCCTCCCATGCAAGCATACGCAGTTATTGAAACCGGCGGAAAACAGTACCGTGTCCAAACCGGTGACAGTCTCGATCTCGAACTCCTTCACGTTGCCGAGAATGAATCCGTCGTCATCGATAAAGTTCTCGCCCTCTCCGATGGTACCGAACTGAAGGTCGGAACCCCTTACGTCGAAGGCGCAAAAGTCACCCTGAAGGTCGTCAAAAACTTCCGCGGTCCGAAAGTCATTTCTTTCATCAAGAAACGTCGCAAGGGCTATAAGCGCACCGTCGGTCATCGTCAGGAGCTCACCCGCGTTACGGTCGAGTCTCTTTAATTTTTACTAAGAAAGGTTTTTACCCATGTCTAAGAGCCATCAGGGAGTCAATGGTCGCAATAGCCCGGGTCAGCGTCTCGGCGTCAAGCGTTTCGGCGGTCAAGCCGTCAAGGCCGGCGAGATTCTCGTCCGTCAGCGCGGCACGAAGTTCAAGCCCGGTTTGAATGTCAAGCGCGGCAAGGATGATACCTTGTTCACCGTTGTCGCCGGCAATGTCAAATTCGAAAAGGAAGGAACCGTCGTTTCGGTCATTCCTGCAGAGGAAAAGTAAGCGCCACGCCCCTTTTTCCTACTCGTCTCAAAGTCCCCGTTTCGCGTTTCGCCAAACGGGGATTTCTTTTTTTTTCCTCCTCACTTGCCAATCGCCGTACCCCTGTTATTCCCTTTCTTCGGAGAAAGTCGGAAGTCCTCTTGGCAATCGATATAAAATTTGATATACCATGCTTCATTCGAAAGATAACCGAACCCGCAAAGCTTCAAGATAACCGAACCCGCAAATGAAACCAATCCATTTCTTGTCTGCCTGCTTGCTCGCCGCAAGCGCCTTCAATCCTTGCTTCGCCAACGCCGACAAGGCCTACGAACAGGATCTCCTGCTCACCATGAAGCTCCCTTCCTACGGTCAAATCGATCGAACCGTTCGCGATATCGAGTCGGAATGGATCAACCGCAGACCGATCCTTTCCACTATGTGGTCCCTCCTGACCGCTACGAAAGAATCCTATTTCCTCCCCGAAAAGCCATTCTATCTTTCCGTCTGCACACGGGAAAACGAAAATGGGAAAACCACGGAAAATGTCCATCCGCTCCACCCCGTTTCCTTTCTGGCAGGTCTGCCGCTCACACAGATGGCAGTCGATCGATTTACGGCGACGATCCCCATGCAATCCGACGATGGCGTTCAGTCCGTGACCATCGACGATTGCTTTTGCAGCAATGTCGATACGAACCTCTTCGGGAAAACCTCTTTTCAACTCTTTTTCAAACAGGAGGGCGACTACGTCTGGATAACCGATGCCAAGAAGAATCTCCGCCCGGAAATCCGAAACGCCACGCGTTCCGCATGCTCCGACCCCTCCGCCCTCCTCGCTTATTCCGTCAACCTGAGCGCCTCCCGCAAAGCCCTTACGGATGATCTCGTCTTCGATTTCCTGAAAGCATTGTCCCGCTTGAATCACGAAGCGAACGAGGACGGGGATGAGGACGAGGACGCCGTACCCATTTCCGATGAGGAGCTTCGCAACAACATCAACGAGCTCAAAAAGCACTCTCTCTTCTGGACCATGAATCCGGATGATCTCGGCGTTTCGCGTTCCGAACTTTTTCTGGACACGAAAGAAGGTATCGTAGCGCGCAATACCATCGAATTTCCGGACCAATCGTCCCCTGCCGTCTTCCTTGACGAACTGATGGCACGGAAATCGTCCGTCGCTTTCGATAAAATCCCCGCAAATACGCTTTTCTTCTTGTTCGAAGATGGCTGCCTCCAGGATTTCTTCTCCCGCTTTCTGCCACAGCCCTCGCTCGCCGACTTCGATCCAGCCCTCTCTCCGGTCTTTTCCAAAGAGGAAATCCTCGAATTCAAACAAAAAATCGAGCCTGCCTTCGAACGGATCAAAACGAGTACAAAGAGCAACACGCGGTTCTTCTGCACGGAGAGCCGGCAAGAAGGACTCGCTGTTTTCGGAAACTCCGACGTCTCCGCCGAAATCGCCGACGATCAGCTTACCATTCTCAAATCTGTTTTCGCTCTCATGGAAAAGGGTCTGCAGGGATTCGCAAAAATCGACGAAACCCCTGACAAACTGACGATTTCCTTTCCCGGGGAAGATTTCTTCCAACCGCTGATCAAGGGAACGCCGGGCCTGACCATCGGAAAAACAGCCGGATCCGTCTACTTCCACGCCGGAAATATCGAACAGCCCGTTGTCTCTCCCGACTTGACCGACACCGCTCTCTCGATCGAACCGATTCTGCAGAAGTATGCGCCCGGCGCGAAGGTCTCGCTCCATAGCGGTCTCAACCTCTGCAAAACGGTACAGCTCGCCGCCGCCATTCAGCAGGGGGAAACCGCTTCGGCGCAATTTGGAAAGTTGAAGCCGGCCGAGGCAACGCTTACCGTTCTGCTGGAAAAGAATCGCCTCCGCTCCCTTCTCTATCTCCCCGGCTCTTTCTTGTCCGATTTCAGCAAAACGATTCTCCCCGATATTCCCGAGGACGTAGTGACGGGGGAAGAGGCCGCTTTTGATGTTCCGTTCGACGAAGAGTGACAAGCGTTTTCCGCCTCTTCTCTCCCCTCCAAAAAAACAATCGCCTGCGAACGCCCCGTGTCCGCAGGCGATTTCGGTATTCCGCACCACTTTCCCCCTCCGGCATTTCCCCTTTCGGCCGGCGTCAATGTTCCGAACGTTTCTCCCATCGTATCCCTGAATAACTCGCCTTCCGTCCCCGCAACCTGCAAAATGACGGGAAGCGCGACGCTTGACCGCCTCCGTCCCGTAGAGGCTCCCAACCCTTGCCGCGCTCCATCGTGCGCTCCCGTTACCGCCCCTCGCCATACGGTGGTCCCGTTGCGGTCGGGCGCGATGCTTGGCCGCAACCGCCCGTGGGGAATCCCCACCCTCCCGGCTCGCGCCGCCGCGCCCCGTGGTGCGGTCTCATCGCATCCCCGAAAAGCCCTCGCTGATTGGCCAAATCATTGTTTCATTTGCTTATATACCTCATTTTTGGTAGAGTTGAAGCATCTGAAAAACCTAACCTAAACCACTTTTTCCATGTTCCAGAATACGCCCGAATGGAGCGCCCTAAAGCAAGACTTTGAGGCCTCTCGCCCCTTCTCCCTCCGTGCCGCCTTTGCACAAGATCCCGATCGCGCTAAAAAAATGACGATCGAGGGAGCCGGCTTGACACTCGATTTTTCCAAAAACCTCGTGACCCCGAAGATGATGGGCGACCTCTATGCCGTCGCTCGCGCCTGCAATCTCAAGGACGCCATCGAGGATATGTTCACCGGGAAGCACATTAACGTTACCGAAGATCGTGCCGTTCTGCATACCGCTCTGCGCAACCTCTCCGGTGTCGTTTGCGATAACGGGAAAAATGTCATTCCCGACGTAAAGGAAGTCCTCGCCCGGATGGCGGCTTTTGCAAACCGCGTCCGCTCCGGCGAATGGAAAGGTTTCTCCGGAAAACCCATCCGCAATATCGTCAATATCGGTATCGGCGGCTCGGACCTCGGTCCGAATATGGCGACAATCGCCCTCCGCCACTACAGCCAACGCAACCTACGCTTCGCGTTCGTATCCAACGTCGATGCAACCCATTTCGCAGAAGAAACCTTCGGAATGGATCCCGAAGAAACCCTCTTCCTCATCGCCTCCAAGACGTTTACCACGCTCGAAACCATGGCCAACGCCATGACCGCGCGCGAATGGGTGCTGAACGCCTACAACGGAAACAAAGACGTCGTCGCCAAACACTTCGTCGCCATCTCCACGGCTGCCGACGAAGTCAAAGCTTTTGGAATAAACACCGACAATATGTTCGGCTTCTGGAACTGGGTCGGCGGCCGCTACTCCTTGCCCTCCGCCATCGGTCTTTCCCTGATGCTTTCCATTGGCCCGGAGAATTTCAACGACCTGCTCGCCGGCTACCATGCCATGGACGAACACTTCCGCACCGCGCCTTTCGAACAAAACCTCCCCGTTACCCTCGCCCTTCTCGGAATCCTTTACAACAACCTCTACGGCGCCGAAACGCAAGCCATCCTCCCCTACGATCAGTACCTTTGCCGCTTCCCGGCCTATCTCCAGCAACTGGATATGGAATCCAACGGCAAGTATATCGACCGCGACGGAAAGCCCGTT
>JAEDLN010000260.1 GCA_016295275.1 Kiritimatiellia bacterium | reverse complement strand
AGGCTTTTCCCTATAATGCGCCGCATCTTGTTCTTACTTTTTCAAAGAGGCGTTATGACGAAAATCGGCGTTGGTATTCTTGGGTTCGGCACGGTTGGTGCCGGTGTTGCCAAAGGGTTGCTGGACAACCACGAAGAGCTTTTGGAGCGGACGGGCATCGACATCGAGTTGCGGAAGATCGCGGATCTTGACATTACGACCGATCGTGGCGTTTCGGTTCCGGCGTCTGTTCTTACGACGGATGCGATGGGGGTCATTCACGATCCGAACGTCCAGATTGTCGTTGAATTGATTGGCGGCACGACGATTGCAAAGACATTTGTCTGCGAAGCGTTGAAAGCGGGCAAGCCGGTCGTTACCGCCAACAAGAAGCTGCTTGCGGAATTCGGTTCCGAGATTTTCGCATTGGCGCGTGAAAATGAGACGGACGTCTATTTCGGCGCCTCTGTCGGTGGCGGCATTCCGATCATCCGGTCGTTGCGCGACGGCTTGGTTGCCACGAAGATCGAAAAGCTGTACGGAATTCTGAACGGGACCTGCAACTACATTCTCACGGCTATGGAGCAGGAAGGCGCCCCGTTTGACGTTGTGCTGGCCAAGGCGCAGAAGCTAGGCTTTGCCGAGGCGAATCCGACGTTGGATGTCGATGGGTTCGATACGTTGCACAAGGCTGCGATTTTGGCGGCGCTTGCCTTTGGTTTTTCGCCGGATATCCATACGCTTCCGGTTCGCGGTATTCGCGGAACGCTCGAGGCGCAGGACATTACGCGCGCATTGGAGCTTGGCTATCGCATCAAGCTGTTAGCCACCATGAAGCGTGTGAACGACGGCGTCGAGCTGAGTGTCGGTCCGACGCTTGTTCCCGCCAATGGCATGATGGGCTCGGTTTCGGGCGTTTTCAATGCGGCGATGGTGAAGAGCGACATGGACGATTGGACGATGTTCTACGGACGCGGAGCGGGGCGGCTTCCGACGGCTGCGACCGTAGTCGGCGACATTGCCGAGGTTGCTCGCAGTCTTGCGGCGGGCACGCATCGTGCGGTCACGATGCCGGTTGCATCCAAACCATTGGCCATCAAACCGGCGGGCGATGTGTTTTCCCGCAACTATGTCCGGCTTTCGCTTCGGGACGAGCCCGGTTCGCTTTCGACGGTTACGGGCATTTTCTCGGCGCATGGCGTTTCGATTCTCTCTGCGGTCCAGCGCGGCGATTCGGTCGATGGCTTTGCCTCGGTCGTGTTCCTGACGCACGAGGTTCGCCAGTCGGATTTGCAGGCTGCATTGACGGAGATCGAGGCGCAAGCTTGTTCGGCCGGAACGGCAGTTTGCCTGCGCATCGAGCATCCGGGCGAATAACCGGGAAAAAACCGCGTTTTTCCGGCTTGGCGCATTCTTTTTTTCCCGGGGATCGGGCGAAAGATGCGCGGCAAGCCGAAAGGGGGAGGTCGCATGGAGTTGCCGATTGAGATTCGCGAAACGATCGACGGGCTGACGGAAGGCGTGCCTCTTCGGGCGTTATCGGATGCGGCGGAGCGCTTGAGTTCGGAGTATCGCGGCGGGGTTTCGCATGGCTCTCGAATTGCCACGACGCGGACGGATGTATTGGCTTACTGTACGGTTCGCATGCCGGCGACCTTTGCAGCGGTTTCGCGTGCATTGGAGTTGTCTCTCGAAGGGTTCGGGGGTTCGATTGGGTCGGTTTTGGATTTAGGTGCCGGCACGGGAGCGGGGGCGCTTGCCTCTGTTCTTCTCACGGGGGCGCGTTCGGTTTGTTGCGTGGAGCGCGAGCCGGAGATGATGGCGGCGGGAAAGCAGCTTTTGGAGGGGATCGTACCGGATATCGTCTGGAAGGCGGGCGATCTTCTCGACGGCGCATTCGAACCGGCGGATTTGGTTTTGTGTTCGTATTGTCTCAATGAGGTTTCGGAAAGCAACCGAATGGCGGTTTTGGACCGGTTGGCGGCAGCGGCCGGCAAGCTTTTGGTGATTGTCGAGCCCGGTACGCCGCGATCGTTCGGGTGGATGCGGGAAGCGCGGCAGGCATTGCTCGCGCACGGAATGAGTCTTGTTGCGCCTTGTCCGAACCGGGCATCGTGCGAGCTTCCCGGATCGGATTGGTGTCATTTTTCGGCGCGTACGTCGCGCACGAAGCTCCACAAACTTCTCAAGGGGGCGGAAGTTCCATACGAAGATGAGAAGTTTTGTTTTCTTGCGGCGACACCAATTCGAGAATGGGCGGCTCCCTGCAAGGCGCGTGTTTTGCGGCATCCGCTCGTCGAATCGGGCAAGATTACGCTTCGGCTCTGCAGCGAAACCGGGTATGAAACGCGGCTTGTCAGCAAGCGGGAGCCGGCCTTCAAAAAGGCGCGAAAAGCCAAGATCGGCGATTCGTTTGGCAATCGTTGAGCGATGGCGCGCGGGTCGGGAGGCCCGACGGCCGGTAGGTGCGCGAGGGGGCACGGGGCGCGGGCGAGGGGGTGCGGGCAAGGGCGAGGGGGCGCGGGGCGCGGGGCGGTAGGTGAGCGGGCCCGCGGCCGTGCCGCGGGTGGGGCTACCGGACGCCGCGCCCTGCGCGGCTATGGGGGGCGCACGGAGACGCCCCCGCAAAACTCTCAGCGTGTGCTACTTGCCAAGCCGCGCACCGCGGCGGTGAGCCAC
>JAEDLN010000044.1 GCA_016295275.1 Kiritimatiellia bacterium | reverse complement strand
CCGAGGAACAGCCAACAGTCTACCAAAATCCGATTAGACAAGACCCTTCTGTATACGGAACCGGAGTTTTAACATGATGAAAGAACTCGTTGTTATTGTTTGTGCAATGGCACTTCAACTTGGATTGATGTTTGTCGGATTTCGACGGCAACATCCAGCAGTATTTGGGTACATTGCTCTAGCTGTGGGGGTATTTCTCGCCCCTTTGACTCTACTGGCTTTTGGGGAAATTCATCTGTCTCCACTTCTAATTCCCGTTGGTTTGGTATTATTTGTTCTTTCTTTAATCTCGGAAGACAAAAAGCATCTAGACAATTCCTTTCTAAGAAAAGGGAATCCCTTGCTGCCTCAAACAAAGATGTCCGATAGACAAAGGTTATTTTGGAAAATCTTTATTTTTCTCGCAATTTCTGCCGTTCTTTTCCGTCGTTCGTATTGTCTTGTAGAGCATATCCGTCAATTCCTTTTGCAAACTGATTAGCTCCTTGAGATTTCCTGTCCTAAAGATGGGTTAATGAAACATCGCAAAGTGAAGAGAATGAAAACACTAATTTCAATCATTGCTGTTTGTGTTTCCTGTTTTGCTCGAACTGCACTTGGACAGCCCGACATCTGCGTCGTCCTCGTGGACAGCCTGCGGCCGGACCATCTCGGCTGCTACGGATACGAGCGCGACACGTCGCCGGCGATTGACGCCGTTGCCGCGGGCGCGGTGCGGTTCGACCAGGCGATCGCGTCCGGCTCCTGGACGCAGCCGTTGGTATAAAAGGGGCAGACCCTTCTGTATAATGGCGGAATCCGGAAAAAAGTTCCTCCTTTTCTTTTTGGCAAGCAAAAATCATTTTTCGCCAGTATTTTCAAGCGAAATTGAAAACCTGGGATCATTTATCCCGAAAAAATCCGGAATAAGGGTGTTCCTTTCCATCCGCTTTTCTCGAAATCGGAACTATGGTATCATGAATGCGAAGATACCTCATTTATCCTATTTCCGATTTGTGTTCGTCATGCCACAGAATATTTTGCCGACAGCTCTTTCTCTTTTCGTTCTGGCGATTGCGTCTTTCGCGCAACCGGCCGAAATGACGTCCTCCCGTCAGGAAAAAGAAACGACATTTGCGGCTTGGACGCACGAGGACGGACGCCCTGTTCTCGTCGCCGACAAAAAGAACGGCAAAGACAAGAAAAAAGACAAGAAGGCCGCCGCTCGGTCCAATGCTCGCGCCGGCGTCAATCCCTCGGGCGATGCGCTCATTCGCACCATCAACGGGGAAGGCTATTGGTCTTGCTGCCTTCTGGATACGAAGAGCAACCAGACGGTCTACCAGGAATACGCAAACGAAAAGACATACCCCGGCAATGCGATTGCGCTGATGGTTTTGCTGACGGCCGCAGAACAAATCCAGAACGGAGTCCTCAAACCGGACGAGCCGATCATCCTCTCGCAAACGGCCGTCAATGTTCCCGGCTCCAACGATCTGATCCTTCCGGCCGGAACCGCCACAACGGTACGTGAAGCCATGCAACTCATCGCGCTCCGCCCGTTCGTCAACCTCACGGCGGCCCTCGCCGAAAAACTGTACGGCACGCAGGAGCAGGCCATTTCCGCCTTCAACAGCCGGGCCAAAATGCTCGGTATGCGCAATACGGTCTTTCTTGATTTCACGGGACTCGACGGTCGCATGACGCTCGACAAGAAGCGGAATTGCGCCTTCACTTCGGCATACGACATGGCGATTCTCGGCAAAGCGCTTCTGCAGAACAAAATCGTCGCCGCCCTCGTCAAGGTAAAATCCACGACGACCTCGCTTTCCGTTCCGCAAGGCGGCAAACCAAAATCGATTCGAACCGCCAATCTCCTTCTCCGCAACGATGTGCCAGGTTGCATCGGGCTATGGTCCACTTCCGTTTTGTCTCCGCATGCCGGTGCCTACGGAATCTACGCCTTCGAACGAAACGGAAAGCAATACGTCCTCTCCGTTTGGGGTTCGCGAACGTTTGAAACCCTGAGAGACTCGGGACGGGAAATCATCGATGAAAAAGTCCCGATTTCCCAGGCGCCTGCCGCCCCGGCTTACTTTTGATTTGCCGTTTATCTCCACTTTTCCCTATCATTTCCTCTCTACCATGGATATTTCACCGATTGTTGCCACATGGCTGATTGCCGGCATCGTAATGATCATCGCCGAATTCTTCATACCGGGTCTGATCATCTGCTTCTTCGGCGTATCTGCGCTGATCGTAGGCGTCTTGCATCTTCTTATTCCATCGCTTTCCGCAAGTCTTTCCCTCCTTTTGTTCGGCATTCTGGCTGTCGTCCTGATTCTCGGCATCCGTCGCTTCATTCCCCAAACCTTCCAAGGAAGAGTTCAGTATGCCAAGGAGAATCCGGACGACGATGAAGTCGCGGGAGAAAAGGTTGTCGTCACGGAAGCGATTACCCCCGATCGGAAAGGGGCCGTCCTTTTTCGCGGTTCACGCTGGGTGGCGGCTTCCGACAGCCCGCATGACGTCAATGAAACCGTCGTCATCGTCCGGCGCGACAATCTTACGCTCATCGTCCGCTAATAACCGTATTGTTTTTCATCCAAAACCCCATCAAACCAGCCTCCTTGCCATGTTACAAATTGTTGTTTTCATCGTCATTCTGATCGTAATCGCCTTTTTGTCCTGCATTAAGATCGTCCCCCAGAAAAATGCCTGGATTGTCGAGCGCGTCGGCAAATACCATGCCACCTTGAATGCCGGACTCCATCCCATCCTGCCGCTGCTGGATCAGGTCCGCTACAAGCACGACCTGAAGGAAGTCGCCATCGACGTTCCTCCCCAACAGTGCGTCACGCGGGATAACATTACCGTCGGCATCGACGGCATTCTCTACCTTCAGGTCATCGATCCGGTTCGCGCCTCCTACGGCATCGAAAACTACCTCTTTGCCTGCACGCAGCTTGCGCAAACGACGCTCCGCTCGGAAGTCGGCAAAATCGATCTCGACTCCGCTTTCTCCGAACGCGCCTCCATCAATGCTGCCATTTGTACCGAGCTCGACAAGGCGTCCGATCCTTGGGGTGTGAAGGTGACACGCTACGAAATCCGCACCATCGAGCCCCCGAAATCCGTTTTGGACGCCATGGAGAAGCAAATGCGCGCCGAACGCGAGAAGCGCGCCAGCATCGCCGAATCCGAAGGCGAACGCCAGTCGCGGATCAACCGCGCCGAAGGCGAAAAGCAGGAGGCCATCGAGAAATCGGAAGGCGAAAAGACTCGCCGGATCAACGAAGCGGAAGGTCGCGCCAAAGAAATCCGGCTCGTCGCCGAAGCCAAAGCGCAGGAAATCCGCCTCGTCGCCGAGGCAACCGCTGAAAGCATCCGGATGGTCGCAGATGTCATTCGCGCCAATCCGGACGCCGCAACCGCAATGAATCTGCGTGTCGCCGAATCCTACGTCAAGGAATTCGGAAATCTCGCTAAACAGGGCAATACCCTCGTCATTCCGTCCGACTTGGCGAATATCGCAGGCTTCGTAAAGACCGCGATGACCGCCGTTTCCTCCACGACGCCCAAAGCGTAACCGCAGCACCGCGCCACGCGCCGCTCGAACCTTGCCGCGCCGCGCTTTCGGCGAACGTCCCGTTCGAGCCGCCGACAGTAACGAAGAACCGCAGCTTCGGATTCCCGAAACTGCGGTTCGTTTTTTATTGCCGCGACTTCTCCAACGGGAGAACTCGTCCGGACTAGAGCGAGACTGTGAATGACGCAGAGGTCTTCTCGGAGGCGGAAATTTCAAACGTTCCTTCCTCGAGCTGGCGTTGTCCGTCCTCGTTCACATACGAAAGCATTTCCGGCGTAAGCGTCAGCGAAACGACCTTCGTTTCCCCTGGTTCAAGATCGATCTTTTCGAACGATACGACCCGCTTGACCGGTTGCGTGTAGTAGGCTTCCAGATCGTGCAGATACCAGATGATCGTCTCCGCACCGGCCTTTTTGCCGGTATTGGTAACGGAAACCTTGACCTTGAAGGTGCCATTGGCACCCTTCTTCACGACCGGCTCCGCATACTCGAACGTGGTGTACGAAAGACCGTAGCCGAACGGGAACCAAGGACCGTCCTCTTCGGGATAATCCTGGTAATCGTGGAGATCGAAACGGGCCGGATGGTGCGCATTGACATAGACCGGAATCTGTCCGACCGTGCGCGGGAAGGTCATCGCGAGCTTGGCGGACGGATTGACCTTTCCCGTAAGGATTTCCATCGTTGCCTGCGAAGCGCCGTATCCGCTCTGCCAAAGGTAGAGGATCGCATCCACCTTCTTGGCGGCCTCTTGAAACGCCAGCGGACGGCCGGCCGTCACAAGCGCGATAATCGGCTTGTCGGGGGCCGCTTTTCGAATCGCATCGACCAACTCGTCCTGGAACGGAGGCAGGCAGATATCGCGGCGGGAATGGTATTCGCCGGACTGGTGACCGTGCTCGCCGAGCGCCAGCAAAATGACATCCGCCGACTTTGCGGCCTCGACGGCGGCAGGAAGCTGGTTCGGATCGAACTTCTTGATCGTCTCGGCATTGGAAGCCGGAAACGGCTCGGGGCAACCCGGCTCGAAAACGATTTCGGAATCCGGGAAAAACTCGCGGGCCTTTGTCAGGAGGCTCGGCGCATGCTTTTCGTCGTCGCGCGCAAGAGCCGCCCACCAGCCAATGTGGCAAAGGCTCTTGTCTCCGTTCGGACCGATGAGAGCGATCCGCTTTCCTTTCTGGCTCTTGAGCGGAAGCGTGTTCTTCTCGTTTTTCAAGAGAACAATCGTTTCGCGCGCCGTTTCAACAGCCGCCTGCAAATACTCCGGAAGCCAGCAAACCTCTTCCTTTGTCTTTTCCGGCGCATACGGATGCTCGAAAAGGCCGATCTGGAATTTGACGCGAAGAACGCGTTCGACCGCCTTGTTGATGACCTTTACCGGCAGCTTGCCATCCTCGACCAAAGCCTTCAGATTCTTGTAATAGCCATCGGACATGCACATGTCGTTGCCGGCAACGACCGAAGCGGCCGCGGATTCCGCCGGATCGGACGAAAACCGCTGTGCCTTGAGCTGGGAAACGGAGCCCCAGTCGCTCACGATGAAACCGTCGAATCCCCACCGGTTGCGAAGCACCTCGGTCTGCGTATAGTAGTTGGCGACCGCCGGCGTGCCGGTAATATCGTTGAAGGAACTCATGAGCGTACGGGCGCCGGCAGCTACACCGGCCTCGAACGGCGGCAGATACCATTCCCAAAGCGCACGCCGGGAAATATCCGTATAGGCGTAATCGCGACCGCCTTCGCTTGCGGAGTATCCGACAAAATGCTTGAGGCAGGCTGCAATGTATCCGGGCGTCTTCAGCTGCTCGGCTTTGCGGCCCTGATAGCCGTAAACCGCAGCCTTGGTAAAGACCTGCGCCGTCAGCGGATCTTCGCCGTAGCCCTCGACGACACGACCCCAGCGCGGATCGTGCGCAACCTCGACCATCGGCGAGAAAGTCCAATTCACGCCGCCGTCGTTCCAGGCCTCCAATGCCGAGATGCGAGAGAGCTTCTCCGTAAGCGCCGGACGGAAGGAACCGGCCTGCGCAAGCGAAACCGGAAATGTCGTACGCCAGCCGTGAATGACATCAAACCCCCAGATAATGGGAATGCCGAGACGCGTGGTTTCAACGGCAAGACGCTGGAATTCATTGCGCTTTTTCGTACCGCCGCAGTACGAGAGAATCGAGCCGTACGTCGGCGAGAAATTTCTCCATTCGCCCGGATTGTTCGGATTGATGTCTCCCCCGATCGGCATCTGGGTCAGTTGATCGATTTTCTCTTCCAATGTCATCCGGCGAAGCAAATCCTTGACACGTGCTTCGACGGGTTGTTTGGGATCCTTGTAAAGGGGTGTTGCAACCTTTTTGCAGGCCTTTTTGGCAGATGGAGTCTTCTTCATGGAAAAAACAAAAGCAGGCAGTTGAAACGGGAACGATGAATGAAGCTGATTGTATCGGATTGCCCGCTCGGGAACAATCGAAAAAAACGAGAGGCCGTGCTGCAATACGCAACACGGCCAAGGAGTCACCCCCGCACCGGTTTCAACCGGGAACGGTATGCAAGGAATCCGGAAAGGACCCGGAACTGAAACCGGAAGGCAACTCGCAAGAGTGCAAGCAAAAAAGCTTACTTTTCCTCGACAACCCAAACCTTGACCGTCTGGGCGACCTCGGGATGGAGGCGGACAGACACGTCGAAGGAACCGAGCGTCTTGATATTGTCGTCAAGCTCGATCATGTCCGGCTCGACTTCGGGGAAGCCGAGAACCTGAATCGCCTTGGCAATCTGGACGGCATCGATCGAGCCGTACAGCGTTTCGCCCTCGATGACACGAGCGGAAATCGTAACCTTGGCATCCTTGAGAGAAGCGGCAAGCTTGTTGGCGGCAGCCAAAAGATCCTTGCGGACCTTCTCGCGCTCGGCCTGCAACTTGGCGAGACGGCGGCGGGCGGCCTCCGTGACAGGCTCGGCAATTCCCTGGGGAATCAGGAAGTTGCGGGCATAGCCGGGTTTGACCTGAATGAGATCGCCGGCCTTGCCGAGCGATGCAACATCATTGAGAAGAAGCAATTCGATAGACATGGAATTCGTCTCTCTTTCTGTTTAGACCATGAGACCCATAGAGCGGGCGCGACGAATTCCCTGCTTGACCTTGCGCTGCTGGCAAGACTTGAGCCCCGTCATGCGCTGGGGAAGAATCTTTCCCTGCTCGCTGACATAGCGCTTGAGGAATTCGACGTCATTGATGTCGATTACGGTAATGTCACCATTGGGTGTACGCTTGCGAAGCGGCGTCTCTTTGCGGTGAAACTTACTATCTTTACGAGGTGCCATTTTTGAGTCCTTACTTTGTTAAAAAGGAATTACAGGAACGGAATATCGCCAATAGGCGGGCTGGTATCGGGACGATCGGAGGAGGAAGGAGACTCCGGCGATGCCGTCTGACGGGAGACGGGCGGATCGAGAAATTGAACGGAGGAGGCTACGACCCGATAGGTCGAACGCTCCAGCCCTTCGCGTGTCTTCCATTCGTCCAGAATCAGGCGGCCTTCCACGAGGACGCGACTGCCTTGATTCAGATAACGATGGACGCTTTCCGCCTGAGCTCCAAAAGAAATCACGTCGATAAACAACGTTTTCTTGACGAACTCCCCGAAACGATTCCGACGAGAATCATCCACCGCAATGCGGAAATCCGTCTTGGCATCGCCGGAGCCTCCGACCCGGCATTCCGGATCGCGGACCAGCGTACCCATGAGGTAGATGCGATTCAAGCCAAACATAAATCCGTTTCCAGAAAAAACTTATTGGGCGGAGAATTCTTTCTCTTCTTCCGCAGCGGCTTGGGCGGCGGCAGCCGCAGCCTTTTCTTCCATCTTCGCCATGAACGCGGCGCGACGGGCGTCATCCTTGGCCTTGGCAGCCTCAATGCGCACATTGCGGGTCACGATCTGAAGACGGTAGACCTCGTCGTACAGACGGAAACGGTTGCGGAGAGCCGTTACATTGGCAGGATCGACGTCAAAGCGAACCTTGGCGTAGAGCCCTTGCTCGCGCTTGTCAATCACGCGTGCGAAGGGACGGCGACCGATGGCATCCGTAGATTCGATAGTGGCACCGAATTTCTGGATCTCGGCAACGAAACGCGCGATGGCCTGATCGAGCTGATCCTCGCGGACATCTCTCGAAAAGATGACCAAAGCTTCGTATTTCTTGGACATGATTTGGATTCCTTTGAATGGATGGATACGGGAAATGATGGGGAGAAGCCGATTCCGTTCATGTGGGTGCCGCTAGCGAGCAACCGTTTCGGGTCCGTTGTAGCTGTTCATGGCAAAATCGACGCCTTTTTCTGCTACGCAGAGGGCCGCTTCCGCAGCCAGACGGATGCCGTCTTCGACAGCCGCTTCGTCTTCCGGTTCAATCTTGCCTAACACGCGATCCGCCAAATTGGCAACCGGGTGATGCCCCATGCCGACACCGATTCGGACGCGGACAAAATCGCGGGAACCAAGGCGTTCGATGAGCGATTTGAGTCCATTGTGTCCTCCGGCGGAGCCGGCTGGCCGGATTCGAATCCGGCCGGGAAGCAGATTGACATCATCGACTAGGACGATGACATCCGCGGGGCGAACCTTGAAGAACGAGGCCAACGGCGCTACGGCATCGCCGCTGAGATTCATGAAGGTGGTCGGCTTGATGAACAAAAGCGTCTCGCCGCAAGGGGAAACGGCTTTCGCCGTATCGGCTTTTTGTTTGGACTCGCAACGCCAGGAGCCTCCCAGAGAGGCGCAAAGCAGATCGACAGAACGGAAACCTACGTTATGAGGCGTTTTTTCGTATGTTCGACCGGGATTGCCAAGTCCAACGATAATCTTCATGAAACGGAATCAAGCGCAGAGTCGTTGAAAACGGGGCGAAAAGCTTCGCTTTCCCTGCATCTCTGCGCAAGAATTGGCTTACTTCTTTTTCTTGGCAGGAGCAGCGGCAGGGGCGGCGGCAGGGGCGGCGGCATCGGCGGCAGGAGCCGCATCGGCAGATGCAACCTCCGTCTCGCTGGAAGCCACATTGGCGACCACGAGATCGGCGTGCGTGACAACCGTGTACTTCTCCGGATCGAGACCGAGAGAAGAAACCTTGATATCGTCTCCGACATGGAGGTTCGACACGTCGACGGTAAAGTCTTCGATCACGTCCGCAGGCAAGCAGACAACCTCGACGCTGCGAATCTGCTGCTCGAGGACGCCATTCTCCGTACGGACGCCGACGGGATCGCCGAGGAGCAGCAACGGAATATGGACATGCATCTTCTTCTTCGGATCGATTTCACCGAAATCGGCATGCGTGATGCGACCGGTACGGCCATCGCGCTGGATTTCGCGAATGATCGCCGTGCGGCACTCGTCGGCAACCGCAACGGTCACAACAAGCTGGGCATTGGCATGACGGGCGATTTCGCGCTCGAAATCGTGCGCGTTGAGCGAGAGAAGCTCGGACTCGCCCTTCAAGGTGGCCAGGACCGCCGGGATGCCGCCGGCACGACGGATGCGGCGGGCCGCGGAGGAACCGTGCGCTGCACGGGAATCCGCATGAATCTTGATTTCTTGGGCCATTTCTTTGGTCTTTCTTCTGAAACCCCATTCGATGGAATGGGTGAGGTATGTTTATGTAATGAAAAGGGAATTGATCGACTCGTTTTTGTGGATCCGGCGAATCGCCTCGCCAAACAACTCCGCAACCGAAAGCACGGTAATCTTCTCGTGATTCTGCCAACGATCCTGCGGAATCGTGTCCGTCACGATGAGTTCCGTAATCGAAGAGGACATCAAACGCTCGATGCCCTTCTCGTTGAGAAGGCCGTGCGTGACGGCTGCATGGATCGACTTGGCGCCATGGGCGGCGCAAAGCTCCGCCGCCGCACAAAGCGTACCGCACGTACTCGTAAGGTCGTCCACCATGATCACATCGCAACCTTCCACGTCGCCGACAAGCGAATAGGCCTCGACCTTTTCGGCGCTCATGCGCTGCTTGGCCGTAATCGCAAGGCCGCACCCGAACATCCTGGAATAGGTGTACGCCTTCTTGACGCTACCCGTGTCCGGCGAAACGACAACCGGCTTTTCGAAATGCTTGTTCGCCAAATAGCGGTAGATAATCGGCGCGGCATGGAGATGATCGACGGGAATGTCGAAGTAGCCGACAATCTGTTCCGCATGCAAATCCATGGTCAGAATCCGGTTCGCGCCCGCCGCGACCAGAAGGTTCGCCACCAGCTTGGACGTGATGGGAACACGCGGCTGATCCTTGCGGTCCTGACGGGCATACCCGTAAATGGGAAGCACCGCCGTAATCCGGTCGGCCGAAGCACGGCGAAGCGCATCGATCATGATGAGAAGCTCCATGAGCATCTCATTCGGTTTGCCGGAAACGGACTGGACGACAAAGACATCTTCGCCGCGAACGACATCCTTGATCTTTACGAAGGTCTCTCCATCGGGAAAATTGACGACATCCGCCGCACCGACCTCCGTACCGAGATACGCTGCAATGGCTTTTGCCAATTTTGGATTTTGTGTGCCGGAAAAGATTTTCACAGGGGAACCGTGCTGGATTGGTTTTGTTCTGCCGAATGTGGTTGCCCGACATGGATTCGAACCATGTCTCAGGGCACCAAAGGCCCGTGTGCTGCCATTACACCATCGGGCAATGTCTGAACGACGTTGCTCCACACATTCGGTGGCAAACTCCTTTGAATCTGTTTGGCAGTTTCCTCGTTTTCTGCGAGCCCAAAGACAGCCGAGCCACTCCCGCTCAAGAGCGTGACAATAGCCCCACCCTTCCCAAGTGCCGTTTCAAAGTACTCGGTATTCGGATAGAGCCGTGAAACTGTCCGTTGGAGCCCATTGAAAAGCGACTGCGCTACCGCCCGTACATCGCCGGAGCAAACGGAACGGGTGCAATTCTCGCAAATACCCGCCTTCTGTGTCAAGCAAAAATCTTCAGCGTCCACCGCTTCATAGACAGAACGGGTGGAAATCGGAAATCCGGGGTGGACAACAACAAGCCAAAACGGCTTTGGGGAGGGCGTTCCGGGCGGCAACAGACGCGAGACGCGCTCCCCGCGCCCCTCCATTCGTACGGCTCCTCCCAGCTGCAAAGCGGGAATGTCGCTCCCGATTGAAGCACCGGCCGCCAGATAGTCCGCTTCCGGAAGCGCCGGATTCCATAAAGCCCGCAAGGCGCACAGAACGCCTGCCGCATCGGCACTTCCGCCCCCCATGCCGGCACCGATCGGAATCCGTTTGACGATGCGAATGTCGCACCCCGCGTCCGGACGGTTGCAGGCGCGGCGCATGGCGACAACGGCACGATACGCCAGCTGCTTCTCCATCGGCAGACGCTCCAACTCCGAACAATCGACGCCTTCGCCAATCGTCCGCAGCGTAACCTCCCCGTCCGCACGCGTCCGGACTTGCACCGTCTCGTAGACCGATACGGACATGAGAATGCTCCGCAATTCGTGATAGCCGTCCGGACGTTTTCCAAGAATTTCCAACGTCAAATTGACTTTTCCGGGGGCTTGCACCGTAACTTCGTGGACTGTTTCGCGCATGACTGTAGTGAGAAGAGATTGGATCGGCAGGAACGTTCGACGCCGGAAACGGGACGGCGAAATCAAGAGCGTGGCAATGGCGCAGGCGGCTCGTGCGGCAGAATCAGCATGCAGTCGCCGTAGCTGTAGAATCGGTACTTTTCCCGAATGGCCTCCGCATACGCTTCGAGCATCAGCTCGCGAGAGGTCAGTGCGCTGACCATCATCAAAAGCGTGCTTTGGGGCAGGTGGAAATTGGTCAGCATGGCGTCGACCGTGCGAAAGCGGTACGGCGGATAAATGAAGATTCGGGAGCGCCCCTTTCCGGGGGTTACGATTCCGTCATTGGCTTGTGCGCAAGTCTCAAGGGTGCGGACCGTCGTGCTTCCCACGGCAATGAGACGCCCGCCGGGACGGCGGCGCAGATCGGCGATGGCTTCTGCGGTCGAAACCGGAATCTCGTAGCGCTCGGCGTCCATGACATGGTCTTCGATGCGGTCGGCCTTGACGGGGCGAAAGGTTCCCGGGCCGACATGAAGGGTGACAAACCGCCGCAGGACGCCATGCCGGTCGATGTTCCGCAACAGTTCTTCCGAGAAGTGGAGTCCGGCCGTCGGCGCGGCAACGGCACCGCGTTCGCGGGCATAAACCGTCTGATAACGCTCGCGATCCGTCTGCGTGCGGGGATCTTCGAGAGTATCGCGGCGAATGTAGGGCGGAACGGGCGGGACGCCGTGGCCATCCAGCAAATCGAACAGATCGCCTTCGTATTCCAAGGCCAGGTCCAGATGCCCGTCGCGTTGGCTTTTCGCGAGAATTTCCGCCTTGAGCAAGCCGTCGGCCAAGAGCATCCGGGCTCCGATGCGGGCAGGTCGCGAGGAGCGGCAAAGCGCGGTCCAGGCTCCCGGAAATTGGCCGGAAGGTTCGACAAAGAGCACTTCGACCTTTCCCGGAGAGTCCTCCCAATGTCCAAACGTACGGGCGGCGAATACGCGCGTATCGTTGAAGACCATCAGGTCGTCCGGATTCAGGTACGAAAGGATGTCGCCGATATGCCGATGCTCGAAAACGCCTGTTTCGGCGTGGACGACCATCATTCGGGAAATGCCGCGCGAAGGCGGCGGAACCTGGGCAATCAACTCGGTTGGAAGCTGATAATCGAAATCACTCGTTTTCATGACAATCAAAGATAGAAACCCGAATCCGGTGCATGGTAACTTCACTCCCTTGGGGAACGGTATAGGATGACACACAGTTCCGGAAATGCGACATGGAAGCTACACCGATAAACGCCTATGGGTGCGCGAGATGGCAAGCTCCCGTACCGTCCGTTTAGATCTAAGCCTTTCCGCAAATCGAAATGGCATCCCCTACCGGATTCAGGCAAGCACGTCCCGTCGTAGGACTGACGCCCTCACGCGACTCGTGATGTCTACGGCGTTTCGTTGGAAAAAAGATAATCGCAATCAACCACGAATGCAAGCGAATCTTTGCCGGACGTGTAATAAGTTAGTCGGTTGTATCTCCGCGCCTCCCCTTCTCCGCGTCCTCCGCGTTCTACCCCATTCCTCACACAGAGGCACAGAGACACAGAGAAGTTCGTACCGACCGCAGAATGGAACCGAAGGGGACGCTCTGTAGAACGGCAAAGAGCAACCTCATATCGTGTAATAACGTTGTATTCTTGCCGTTTGAACACATTGAACGCACTGAACACATTAAACAGTCCTATTCAAGGCTAAATCGTTCGTATTCCATCCCTCTGTGCCTCTGTGTGATTCAATATCCCTTCCTGCCGCGCTATCAGAGTGTTGTGGGCGGAGGTCGGTAGGACGGAAGGGTCGGGAGTCCCGACAGACGATAGCCTGCCAGCCCGACAGCCAGTTACCGGCCGCTGGGCCTCCCGGCCTGCTGAACTACTTCCAAAGCAGA
>JAEDLN010000043.1 GCA_016295275.1 Kiritimatiellia bacterium | reverse complement strand
CACCGCGCCCTACCGCAACGGGAGCGGACCACTGGAACGGGAGAAGGGGACACGAGTGGTGCGCACGACGACGGGGCGATGCGGCGCTATGGGGACATTGCGCCCTACCGCAACGGGACCGTGCAACAGAAACGGGCGAAGGGGACACGAGGGAGCGCGGCAATGGGGTCGCAACGGGGGTACGAGCGTGGTGCACGCGAGGGAACACGGCTGGGACGCGGAGACCCGATGGGGGAAAAGGAGATCAGCGTTTCCGGCGTTGGCGTGCGAGAAATTCGTCTGCCAAGTCGAAATAGGCTTTTGCGACGGGGGTATTGGGGGCATAGGCCACGAGGGGAATGCCGAAGGAAGGCGCTTCGCCGGCGCGGACGGAGCGCGGCACGACCGTTTTGTAGACCAAGTCGCTGTAGTGTTGGCGCACTTGTGTAACCACCTCATCGGCGAGGCGCGTATGGGCATACATCGTCATGATGATTCCTTCGGCGCGGAGGTTTGGATTTTGCCCGAAGTTTTTCATGCGATCGATCAGCTGCAAGATAATGGAAAGTCCTTCCATGGCGTAGTATTCGCACTGCATCGGGATTAGAACGGCATCGGCGGTTGCGAGGGCGTTTGTCATGAGAATGCCGAGGGAGGGCGGGCAATCCAGCAGAATATAATCGAAGACATGGGAATCTTCGATGGGTTTGAGCACGCGATTGAGAGCATGGAGGTGATCCTCTTGCCGGGCGATTTCGATTTCCACGCCGGAGAGATTCACCTCGGCGGGGATGAGATTGACCCGTTCCACGCAAGTTCCCACGATATAATCGTCGATATTGGCTTGATTGAGAAGGGCTCCGAGGAGGGATACTCCCTCGGTCGGTTCGACGCCGAGACCGGAGGTCGCGTTTGCCTGCGGATCGAGATCGATGACGAGGACGTTTTTTTTGCGGGCGGCGATTGCCGCGGCGAGATTGACGACAGTGGTCGTTTTACCGACGCCACCCTTTTGATTGGCGATAGCAAGAATCATGGCGAAAAAAGAGAAGGGGTGGAGGTAGGGATTAACGGGGAGAGGAGCAGGACGGACAGCGGGCGTTTTTTGCGGTTTCGCCGGTGTCTGCATTTGCGTCGGGCGCAAGTGCCGGCTCGAGATGGGCGAGGCGTTTTGCGAGGTATGGGGTAACGCCCCATGCCTCGCGCAGATCCTCGTAATCGGAGAGAGCGGTACCGGTTCCGGGGCGGGATACGCGTGCGGCCCGGATGAGGATATTGCGTGCGGTTGCTTCGGAATCGACGAATTCGACGACCGTTGCGCGGAAGCCGAGGACGCGCAGGATTTGGGCCCGGAAGGAATCGGTCAGGATATCAGCCAACCGTTCGCGCAGGATTCCGTTGCGAAGAATGGCCCGATGGGGGCGCATTTGCGCGGAGAGGGCCTTTTGGAGTTCATGCTGGCAGCAAGGAGCGCAGAGGATGGCGCGGGCATTTTGTTCGACGCCGAAGGCGAGTGCGTCATCGGTTGCGGTATCGCAGGCATGGAGGGAGAGGACGATATCGGGATTTTGCGCGGGTTTATACGACGCGATATCGCTTGCCGCGAAGGTGCAGGAATCGGCCATTTCGAGGGTTTCGGCGGTACGGCGGCAGAACGCGATAACATCAGCCTTTCGATTGATTCCGACGAGGTGGACAGGGATGTTGCGAATTGCTTCGATATAGGCCTTTGCTGCAAAGGAAAGGTAGGCTTTTCCGCAGCCGCAATCGACGAGGCAGAGTGGCTTGCCGTTTTCGCGCGAGCGGCGGGGCGGAAGTTCGTCCAGCACGGCGTCGACAATCCGGAGAAATTCGTTCACCTGGCGGTATTTTGCCTGCATGGTCGGCTTCAAGGTGCCTTCATGGGAAGCGAACCCGAGGGCGATCAGGAGTTTTTCCGAGTCGAATCGGCGAAGCGGGTAGTTTTTTTGGTGATCGTGTCCGGTGTCGCCGTTTTTGATTTCGGCGGCGGGCGTTTTTTGCGGGCGCACGCGATCCAGCAGGACATGTCCCTTGCGTGTGGTGCGGAGATGGATGGCGGTTCCGTCGGCGGCGGATGCGTGTGCCTCCAAGAGGATATTGGAAGAGTTGATGAGTTCCCAGAGTGTTTTCTTGGTCGTTCCGCGTCCGCGATTCTCGGCGTTTCCGGCTCGTGTCGATTGCCAGAGCGTATCGTCTCCGATTTGGACGAGGTGCAAGCCCAGTTCGCGGTTTTCACCGGGACCGATGGGTTCTGCGAACCGGAATGAAGCGGTGGAGAAGTCGGGTGAATCGAAGATCAGCGTCGACATCTCTTTGAGGGCCGCGTGGAGGGCGGGGCGATACTGTTCCTGGTTGAAAACGGGCATGTTATTCGTTTTTGTTCGGTGGGATGGCTCGGGAAGGAGATCAGCGTGTCCCGTGGAGGATATCGTTCATGTTGTAGAGACCCGGTTTCAAAGCGACGAGTCGAAGCATCGCCCGAAGGGCGCCGGAGGAGAAGCATTGACGGGAAGATGCCTTGTGGCAGAGTTCGATGCGTTCGCCATCGGCTGCAAAGATGACGGTATGGTCGCCGACGACATCGCCGCCGCGCAGGGAGTGGATGGCGATGGTTTCGGTATCGCGTTCGCCCGTGATGCCATGGCGTCCGTAGCAAGCGACATCGGCGAGGTTGGATTTGCGTCCGTCGGCGGCGGCTTCGGCGAGGGTCATTGCGGTTCCGGAAGGGGCGTCCTTTTTATGGCGGTGGTGCATTTCGACGATTTCGATATCGTATCCGCGAGGCAGGAGTTCAGCGGCTCGTTTTACGAGTTCTGAAAGCACATTGATGCCGAGTGACATGTTGGCGGCGAGGAGGACGGGTGCGACTTCGGCGGCGGCTTCGACGGCGGCGCGTTCGGTGGCATCGAGTGCGGTCGTACCGACGAGGAAGGGGCGGCGGAATTCTCGAACGAGTTCAGCGGTTGCGGGGACCGAGGTATGAAACGAGAAATCGATTACGGCATCGGCGGCTTGGATGGCGGCTTTCAAATCTGCGGTAATCGGGACTCCGGTCGGACGTGTTCCGGCATGCGTACCGGAATCTTCTCCGAGAACGGGAATATCGGGGCGATCGATTGCCGCGACGAGGCTATATTCCCGGAAGGATGCCAGGTCTCGAATCAAAGAGCATCCCATACGGCCGGCGGCACCGACGATAGCGAGTTTGATCATGGCGGAAAGGGTGGAGGGTTTCGGGGATAAAAAAGCCACATCGAGAGCGAAAGCGAGGATGCGGCGAGGATGGATTGTGCGGGAGAGCGGAAAAGAAGAAAGAGTCCGGCCGTGCGTCGGGAAGGGAGCGAAATCCGGTCAGTCCTTCAGGATTTCGAGTGCGAGAAGCGTTTTGCGGAGCTTTTCGCGGTTTTCCGGGAGCAGTTCGCAAATCGGAAGGCGGTATTCCTCTTCGATTTTGCCGAGCATGGCGAGAGCCGCTTTGACGGGAGCCGGATTGACCTCGATGAAGAGATCGTTGAAGAGCGGCATCAGGCGTTCGTGGATTTTGCGGGCTTCGGTGAAGCGATCCTGGAGTGCGAGATTCACGAGTTCGACCATTTCGCGGGGAACGACATTGGAAGCGACCGAGACGACGCCGAGGGCGCCGCAGGCGATCATCGGCAACGTCAGAGGATCGTCGCCGGAAAGAATATCGATGCGATTACCTAAGGCTGCGCGGATCGCATTGACGCGGGAAACGTCTCCCGCGGCCTCTTTGATACCCCGAATCATCGGGTGTGCGGCAAGGCGTTTCACGATTCCGACGGGGATATCGCGCGATGTACGGCCCGGGGCATTGTAGAGAAGGACAGGAAGACCCAAATCGGCGATTTCGCTGAAATGGCGATAGAGACCTTCGGGAGAAGGCTTGTTGTAGTAGGGTGCGATTTGGAGCGTGGCATCGGCGCCGTTGTCGAGAGCGTGGCGCGTCAGTTCGAGCGCTTCTTTTGTGCTATTGGCGCCTGAGCCTGCGACGACCTGCATACGCCGATTGGTAAATTCGACGGTTTTGCGGATGACCTCGGAGTGTTCTTCGTAGGAGAGCGTAGGCGATTCGCCTGTCGTTCCAACGGGGCTGACTCCGTTGACGCCGGCAGCGACCTGTTCTTCGATGAGATCGCGGAGACGTCCATAATCGACAGCCCCGTTTTTGTTAAAAGGGGTGATGAGAGCGGTATAAGTTCCTTTGAACATGGTATGCCTTATTTCGAAATCGGAATGGCGGAAATTCTAGCAGATTTCGATTGAAAGTTCCAGTGGCGGGCGGTGAGCGGCTATGCGAGTCGAGGGGAGGGATTATTTTGCACGGGCGCGAAAAAACGAAACACCCTCCCGGTGGCGGGAGGGTGTTTTTTGCCGAAGGAAAGGGGGACGTGTTTATTTTTCGGGTTGCACGTAGGTGACTTTTCCGGGGCGGGTTCCGTTGATATAGACTTCAACGCGGCGATTTTCGACATTACCCTTGGAGGGATCGTTCGAGGCCTTCGGGTGTTCGAAGCCGTAGCCGATCGACTTGAGACGGGAGGCGTCGATTCCCTTTTCGGCGATGTATTTAAGAACGGCTGCGGCCCGGCGACTGGACAGTTCGATGTTGTAGTTGCGTTTGGATGTCGAGCGCTGATCGGCGTGTCCTTCGATGACGGCGGTTGCATTCGGGGCATCGCGAAGGACGGCAACAACCTTATCGAGCTGTTCAAAGAACTCGGGTTTGATCACATCCGAATCGGTATCGAAGTTGATTTTGAGTTCGAAGAAGAGGCGGTCGTCGGCCCCATTGAGCGGATCGGTCTTATCGATCAGGACTTCGTGACCATCGCGAACACCACCCTTATCGGTATCGGGATCGAGGGGATTCGTCTTAAACTGGAGGACCTCGGCGCCGTCGCTCAGCAAGTCGTAATCGGAGTCGGGATTGAGCGGATCGGTTTTGTGTTTTTTCACTTCATCGCCGTCGGAGAGGCCATCGCCGTCGGTATCGGGATTGAGCGGATTGGTCTTGTAGGTATGGACCTCTTCGCCGTCCTTGAGTCCATCGCCGTCGGTATCGGGGTTATTGGGATCGGTTTTGTAGGTTTTCACCTCATCGCCATCGATCAAGCCATCGCCATCGGTATCGGGATTATTGGGATCGGTTTTGTAGGTTTTCACCTCTTCGCCGTCCTTGAGGCCATCGCCGTCGGTATCGGGATTGAGCGGGTCGGTCTTGAAGGAGAGAACTTCTTCGCCGTCCTTGAGACCGTCGCCATCGGTATCGGGGTTGTGGGGATCGGTCTTGTAGCGGTTGATTTCGTCGTCATCCGTCAAGCCATCGCCATCGGAGTCGAGAGGCGGGATGGCGGTCGGGTCATCATCGATCAGGTCGGCCGAGAAGCGATAGATGAAGCCGACATCGATTGTCTGGTTGAATTCGGTATTGTAGCCTGCCAGATCGATACGGGTATCGAGACGAAGCGTCCAGGAATCGTTCAAGTGGTACATGATACCGCCACCGGCTCGGAGGGCGAGGCAGAAATCGGAATCCATGACCTGTTTTCCGTAGGTACTGACACCGACACCGGCGATCAGATAGGGGTCGATACGGTCGAACGACGAGAAGTGGAACATGGCATCGCCGTACAATTGGAGACCCCACGTATCGCCAAAGTGCGTATCGCCTTTGGAGTAGGAGAGCCGCTCATCGTTACGAACCCATTCGCCATTGACCTTTTGGGTATAGCCGCCGAGGTTTTCATCGAGTTTCGGGGCGATCAGCAAAGAAGCTTCGAAGGACCACCATTCGGAGTAGTCGTAGCCGAGGCGGAGCGTAAAGTAGGCGCCATCCTCGAGACCTTCGTCTCCCTCGAAATTCAAAAGACCGATACCGGGGCTGATATACCAACGGCCAAAATCGGAGTCTTCGATCGGCTCTGCTGCTTTTTGCTCAGCCGCCATCAGAAGCGACGTTGCGGTCATGCCGACGGCGATGGCCGACAAAAACTGAAATGTTGTTTTATTCACGAGAAGATCCTATCGTTTACGAGGTCTATAGAAAGAGTGGCAGATATTCACGGACGATGACAAGGGTAGCATTTCCGGCGCGCAATGAAAAGGGGCGTTTTTCGATCGGGTTTATCCCTCGTTTTGGCGAGCCGCATTGCCGTGCGTGTTCCATTGCCGTGCGTGATGAGACGGTCCCGTGGCTCGGCGGGCGAAGGGGCTCGGCGGGCGTCCCGTGGTCGTGCGAATTCCGCGTGTTGCATAGCGGTGCAGCGGCCCTGCCGCGGGTGTGTTGAGACCGGACGCCGCGCGCTGCGCGGCTATGGGGGCGCACGGAGACGCCCCCGCAAAACTCTCAGCGTGTGCTACTTGCCATACCCATGGCGTGTTACGCACGGCGCCATTACGGACGCGAAATTCGCGGGCGAGTGCACGGCGCGATGGTTGGCTGCCGGGGCTCCCGGTTCGTGGGAGCCGTGTGTGGGTCGTGACGCAAGCCTTTGGGTAGAG
Organism: Kiritimatiellia bacterium; assembly: GCA_016295275.1. Taxonomy (GTDB): domain Bacteria; phylum Verrucomicrobiota; class Kiritimatiellia; order RFP12; family UBA3636; genus JAEDLN01. Next base: position 6,618 of record JAEDLN010000043.1, on the reverse strand, counting down.
AACTGACAAGGGGTGTTCCGTGCTTGAAAATGCTTTCAGGAGAAACTTCGTTTGACGAAAGGCGCATGCTCCGTCAAATATGATGCCATATATTTCCGTTATTCTCGGTTTTGCCTAAAAGTGAGAAAGATTTGCGGCAGTGTCGATTGCGGTAGAGTGGCTACGGACGCGATTTTTGCAGAGGGGTCGTGGACGCGGTTTTTGAGGTGGATAACGGGTATTCCGATCAAATCTACGCTTGCGTTTTTTTTCCCGAATCGCCCTAGAGACGATCGGTTGTTTGCGGAGGTATATCGGTTGCAACGGCCAACGCCTACAAGGTTCGTCCAGCGCATATATGCGGACACCGTATAGGCGGTTTGTTTTTCGCTATTGGGCTTACCGGGAAAAGCTTAAAAATCAGACGGAAAGCAGGAATCCCTTGAGATAGAGACCCTCGGGGAAGGAGAGGGAGACGGGGTGATCGGCGGGCTGGTGGTAGGCGGCGACGATGCGCGCCTCGCGTCCGGCGTCGGTTGCCGCCTCGGCGAGCACGGTTTGGAAGAGGGCGGGCGAGAGGGCTCCGGAGCAGGAGAATGTCGCGAGAAGTCCGCCGGGACGCAGCAATTTGAGTGCGAGCAGGTTAATATCCTTGTAGGCCCGGCAGGCGCGTTGAAGGTGGGCTTGCGTTTCTGCGAATTTCGGCGGATCGAGAATGATCAAATCGAACGTCCGGCGGGCATCGCGGGCGGATCGGAGAAATTGGAAGACATCTGCCTTGACGATTTCGAAGCGATCGGTTTCGGAGATGCCGTTTCGGGCGAAATTGGCCTTGAGGGCGGACAATGCGGAATCGGAAGCGTCGACCTCCGTGACATGCTTTGCGCCATTTTGGAGGCATGCGAGACCAAAACCGCCATCGTAGCAGAATGCATCGAGCACATCTCGATCGCCGGCGAGTTTTCCGACGAGCGCATGGTGAAGCGTCTGATCGAGATAGGAGCCGGTTTTTTGTCCATTCGGGATATCGATGACGGATCGAATGCCATTGCCGAGGCAGATTTCGATGGCGTTGTAATCCGGGTTTGTGCCGGGGCGCCGTGCGAGTTCGCCGCTTTTCGGGGGGAGACCTTCGCGGGTTCGGGCCGTGGCATCGGAGCGTTCGTAGATTCCGATGACGTCAGGGAAGAGATCGAAGAGGATTTCGGGGAGAACCTCGCGGAAGGCTTCGAACCCGGTCGAGAGAATTTGAACGCTCAAGATGTTATCATAGCGGTCGATGACGAGACCGGGGAGACCATCGGATTCTCCGTGGACGATTCGGAACGCATTTCGGTCGGCGGGGCTTTGGAAGAGGCGTCGGCGGTTTGCGGCGTCGTTGATTTGATTTCGGAGCCAGTCCGGAGTCGGAAGCGGCGCATTGTCACCGAAGGAGAGCATCCGGACGCGGATTTGGGAAGCCGGGGAGAAAAATCCGATTCCAAGCGGTGTATTTTGTGGGGTGGAGAGGACGCGCACGAATGCACCGGGTTTGAGCGGTTTTCCGTCTGCATCGGTTGGCACATTTGCGATTGCGCCGGAGAAGATCCACGGGTGGTGCCGCAGGAGGGAACGTTCGCGGCCGGGTTTGAGGCGAATAGCGGGCAAGGAATCGCTCATGGTCGGGGGTGGAAAATGTGTGGGGATACGAAAACGTCCCCACCGGGCGGCATTGCCGAGGGCGAGGACGGATGCGGATGGAGCCAGCGGTCGGAGTCGAACCGACAACCTACTGATTACAAATCAGTTGCACTGCCATTGTGCTACACTGGCTTGCGGAAAACAGGGCGAATGCTATCAGAAACGGTGCTATTGGGCAAGTGGGTGCTTTTCGGGCTGTTTTTTGATAGAATCGTGCGAACAGCCATACAAACGTCCGGAAAAGCGATGGATACAGGCATTTTCCCGGAGTTTGGAATGCATACAATAGGGACTTTATTTATGAAATGGACAGTTTCCAAATTTCGTGCATCGAAAGGGCATGCGCTTTTGCCTTGCGTGACAGCATACGATTACATTACCGGGCGCATTGCGGATCGTGCCGGCGTGCCGCTTGTTTTGGTGGGCGATTCGCTTTGCATGACGGCGCTCGGCCATTCGACAACGATTCCGGCCACGATGGACATCATGGTACACCATGCGGAATGTGTCCATCGGGCGGTTCGGGATGCGATTGTCGTCGGGGATATGCCGTTTCTGACGTATACGACGGAGAAGCAGGCGCTTGCGAATGCGGGGCGTTTCTTGCAGGAAGCGGGCGTTGATGCGGTGAAGATCGAAGGAGGCGTTACGCATGCGTCGATCATCAAGCGTCTGACCGACAACGGCATTCCGGTGATGGCGCACATTGGCATGTTGCCGCAATCCGTGAAGGAGAAAGGCTATGCGATTCGCGGTCGCACGCCGGATGATGTCGAGAAGCTGATGGCGGATTTGGATGCCGTTTCGGAGGCGGGGGCCTTTGCGGTGACGCTGGAAGGTGTTTTGCAGGAAGTTGCGACGGAGATGACGGCGCGGTGTCCCGTTCCGACGATTGGGATTGGTGCCGGGAATGGCTGCGACGGTCAGTTTCTCGTATTGGCGGACTTGTTGGGCTTGGGCGAAGGGCCTCTGCCGAAATTCGCCAAATCGTATGCGAAGCTGGGGGATGCCGCCGTTGCCGCGATTCAGGCGTATGCATCGGACGTGTGTGCGCGTTCGTTTCCCGACGCCGAGCACGTTTACGAAGCGGTCAAGAAGTAATCTTTCTTCCGGGCGAAGTCGAATCGATTGACAAACGAAGCAGGGTTTTTCAGTGGCGCTCCTATCCGACAGCATCATCGATGAGGTACGTCAGCGGACGGATATTGCGGAAGTGATCGGTCGCAGCGTCCGCCTGAAGCGTTCCAGCGGAGGATGGGTTGGGCTTTGTCCGTTCCATCACGAAAAGACACCGTCGTTTCACGTCAACGATTCGCGACAGACCTTCAAATGTTTCGGGTGCGGAAAAGGGGGGGACGTTTTTCGGTTTTTGATGGAAAACGAAGGCATGACCTTTTTGGATGCCGTTCGTTTTCTGGCGGAAAAGTGCGGTGTCGAGATCAAGGAGGAAGAAGACGACGGAACGCATTTGCGGCTCAAGCGTCTGTATAAGATCGAGTCGGAGGCGGCGGATTTTTTCCGGCGGTGTCTTTTGCAGACGGCGGAAGCGGCGGGAGCCCGGGAGTATCTTCGCAAGCGCGGGTTGAGCGATGAAATTGCGGAAAAGTTCCGGCTGGGCTATTCGCCGACGGCGCGCGGCACGCTCAACGAGTTTGCGGCGCACCATCGTTTTACGGTTCAAGAAATGATGGATGCGGGTCTAGGCACGCTGCCGGAGCAATCGGGATCGGGCGGCATTTTGCGCAATCGGTTTTACGGGCGGCTGATCTTTCCGATTTGCGACCACATGGGACGGGTAGTTGCCTTCAGCGCGCGTGTATTGGATGCGGCCTCCTCTCCGGCCAAGTACGTCAACTCTCCTGAAACCGCGATTTTCAAGAAGTCCCACATTTTGTATGCGTTGGACAAAGCCCAGCGTGCCATTGCCGGCTCTCCGCACCGCGAAGCGATTATTTGTGAAGGCCAAATCGACGTCATTCGCTGCCATGCCTGCGGATTTCCCCGAGCGGTCGCATCGGAAGGGACGGCCTTCACGGCGGATCATGCCAAGCTCTTGCATCGATATGCCGACAGTGTCGTCGAGTTGTTCGATTCCGATCAGGCGGGGCGCAAAGCGGCGATTCGCACGGCCGGAATTTTGTTGGCGGAAGGGTTGCCGGTTCGCATTGCCACCTTGCCGGATGGTGAGGATCCCGATTCGTTTTTGCTGAAGCATCCCAAAGAGGACTTTCAGACGATTTTGGATAAAGCGCAGGATGTCGTTCCCTTCCAGATTGCGTATTTGAAAGCGAAGGAATCGGATCCGGACGGGCCGGGCGCGGCCGGGCGCATTGTCAAAGAGGTTTTGCAAACGATTGCCGTTTGCCGGAATTCGGTTCATCGGGAGCGCATGCAACAGGATTTGGCGCGGATTATGCAGCTCTCGATGGAAGCGATTCGCGACGAGATGTCGGGAGTACAGGAGGCGTTGCGGCGGCAGGCCCAGAACGAGGAGCGCAGGGAAGCTCTGCGAAGCGGTTCTGCGGCGTCCATAGCGCCCACGCCGGTTTCGGAGGCGTCGTCATTTCCGGAGGCGAGTCCATCGGCGGTTCCGGCGGGAGACGCCGAAGGGGCGATATCGAGGGATGTCCCCTCCGAGACGACAGCCATTGCGGCATCGCCTTTGGACATTTCCGTTTGCGAATTTTTGCTGAATCATTGTCTCGATGCTCCGGGCACGCTTAACGCGCTCTCCCGCTATCTGCCGTCGACCCTTTTTTCGAACGGCGTGGTGCGGCGGATTATCGATGCGTTTTATGCTTCGGTCGGAGCCAGCACCGATCCTGTCTACGATTTGCAGAAAACCGATGCGGAGGTTTCTTCGTTTTTGGGACGCATTTCGATCCGGCGCGATCGTACGGGCTCTTCGGATGGATATCAGCCGAAGGATGTGGCGCACGATTTGATTTGCAAGGCATGGGCACGGCATTTGCAGGGGCGCATTGACGAATCGCTTGCCAAGGGCGAAATGACGCCGGAAGCGGTCCGCCGGCGCATGGAGGTAATGCGCTCCATCCGCAAGCTTCGTTCGTGGCAGACGGGGCGCGAGGTTGTTCTTGCCTTGTGCGGTCTTGAGAAGGAGGAGGCGGATCGTCTTTCCGCTTCGGCGCTTTTGCAGATACAAGAAGATCGCGGCGGAGTATTGCCGGAATCGGTGCCGGAGGTGAACGAACCGCCGGAGGCGGATACGGAATACGGTTTTGCGGCGACGCAAGCGACATCGGCCGACGCGATTCCGCCGGACCCGGATGCGGGAGAGGAGAACTATCTGCCGGACGATTTATGAGGTTCCGACGAAGAGATAAAAACGATTTACGCGACGCGATGCTTTTTCAATCATATCGAACGACTACCGAGTAAAATTTCACCCATAACCTATTTTCAGACATGAGAAATACACGTGTTTTCGACCCGATTTTTGACGCTCCCCTGTATCCCGGAGAACCGCCGTTGCGGCGTCCCGAGGATTTGAAATTCAAGGAGCGTGTGCTTCCGGACAAGGATTTTTGCCGTCGGATTACGGAGGTATCGACACCTACGTACACTTTTTATCCAGCGACCGGAACGGAGCCGCATCCGCTTGTCGTCGTCTGTCCCGGCGGCGGGTACAGCATTCTCGCGTACAATCACGAAGGCGTGGATGTTGCGGCGTGGCTGGTCCAGAACGGCGTTTCGGTTTTGCTGTTGAAATATCGTTGTCCCGATCGGCGCGACCAAGCGCTAGCCGATGCCCGTCGGGCGGTACGTTTGGCCCGTTCGAAGGCAGAGGAGTGGAATCTCGACCCGGAGAAAATCGGCATCCTCGGTTTTTCGGCGGGAGCGCACCTCAGTGTCCGCGTTTGCGCGTCGATCGAGCCAGACGCTCCGGCGGTCGATGAAATCGACAAGTTCGATTCGCATCCGGATTTTGCGTTTGTCATCTATCCTGCCTATCTCTACCGCGAAGGATTTGCGTTGGACGAGCAGATCGATCCGAAGAAAGCGCCGCCGACCTTCCTGATCCAGTCGCAGGACGATCCGTATTGGGAAAGTTCCTTTGCCTATGCGATAGCCCTTCGCCATGCGGGGGTTCCCTTTGAGATGCATATTTATCCGGATGGGGGACACGGCTGGGGCGTACCGCGCCGCGGGCGTTCTCATGACGGATGGACGGAAACGGCGATGGAGTGGTTTCGCCGCAGTATCATGAAGGGACGGGCTTGGCAGTTCCAGTAGGCATTCAGGGAGGGGGCTATCGAGATCGGTTTTGACTTTGATAGTCCCCTTCTTCGTTTGTTTTTTGAAAATGTAGTCGATTCCGTCCTTGGCAACGATGAGGGGGAAAAGTCTTGTCGTGCACGGATTATGGAATGGAATCGCTATTGCGTTGGCACCTATAGAGAGCCTGTCATTCATTCATTCATCTTTAGCAGAATGGTCGGACAGGATGAAGCGCCTGCGTAATGGTGTTTTCGCAACGGGTAATGCGCGAGCCGGGAGGGTGGCGAGCCGCCAGGGGCGGTGGCGGCCAAGCATCGCGCCCTATCGCGACGGGACATGGGCGGTGCGCGGCATGGCGTGCGCTCCGTTCCCGGGGTGCTGGGGGTGACCCGACGCCGCGCCCTGCGCGGGCCGGGAGCCCCGGCAGGCGGTAGGGGGCGCACGGAGACGCCCCCGGCAAAACTCTCAACGTGTGCTACTTGCCATGCCCACGGAACATTACCCACGCGTGGTGCGCACGGCGGCGCGATGGGGACATCGCGCCCTACCGCCATGCCGCACGCGCATTATGCACGCAATATTCGCACGCGTGGGGCACGCGCCATTACATTACGAGGCAATATTCGCACGCGGATTAAGTACGTGTCCCGTGGTGTGGTCCCGTTGCGGTAGGTAAGATGAGAACAACTTGCTTTGAGCCTTATCAGGCTTACTGTCAGG
>JAEDLN010000042.1 GCA_016295275.1 Kiritimatiellia bacterium | reverse complement strand
CCTTGCGCCGGTGCTTCGCCCGCTGCGGCTCCGAAAGCGCCTGGACATTGATGAGCGTATGTGGATTGTGTTTCATGCCGCATATTATATCATACTGCTCTTATTTTGTCCATGACAATAATTTGGTGGTTTGGTTGTCCCCGCACGGTATTGTGCGGGGATTTTTTTTTTTTTTGTATCGGGGCGAGTGGAGCGGGCAGGGGCAGAGGGGAAAATCGAGTAGGGGGATTTCTCCCCCTCTCACACCACGGGGCATGCCTTTTATGGCACCCCGCGGTTTCGTTCATGTCGGTAATACAAGCGGCTTAAGTCCGAGAGTCCTAAACCATTCAATCCCCATGACCTTGTTAGCCTGCGGGGACAGTGCCATTCGATACCATCCCTTTCGGCTCATTGCGAGTTCCCATGCTTGATATTCCATGCAACCGTTCTCCATGAGGAATCTCGCGATTCCTATGCGCCGCTTGCATTGTTTCAGACGGTAGCACCGCAGTTTGCGCCGTAGCCATTGTTCGGTTTCCTTGCACCAACTCTTCGCGTTTGCAAGTCTGAAATAGACTAGCCATCCGCCAAGTGTCTTGTTCAACTCCCCGATTATGGCTTCCAGTCTCCTTCCGCGATTTCGCCGCGTCAGTTCCTTTATGCGTTTCTTCATCCTCTCCTTGCTCTTCTTGGCTATCCAGAGTTTGCCGCCGCTTCCGATTGTGTAGCCGAGAAACGCGCATTCCCTTGATTTGGCGACTTTGCTCTTCGCTTCGTTCACCTTCAGTCTGAGTTTCCGTTCAATGAATCGCTTTATGCTCTCCATCACTCTTTCACCCGCCTTCTGCGACTTCACGTAGATGTTGCAGTCGTCCGCATATCGGCAGAATTTATGCCCTCTGCGCTCCAGTTCCTTGTCGAGTTCGTCAAGGACGATGTTTGCCAGCAACGGAGACAGTGGTCCTCCTTGCGGAGTTCCCTCTTCTCTTCTGCGGCATACGCCATTTTGCATGAGACCTGCCTTGAGGAACTTGAGGATCAATCGCAGCAGGCGACCGTCCTTTATGTCCCTTGCCAGTCTTGCCATGAGTCTCGCGTGGTTTACCTTGTCGAAGAACTTTTCGAGGTCGAGGTCTACCACTGTTGAATAGCCCTCCGCCACATACGCACTTCCTTGCTTCAAGGCTTGGTGCGCACTTCGATTCGGTCGAAAGCCGAAACTCGATTCCGAGAACACCCTTTCGTATAGCGGACTGAGGATTTGCGCCACAGCCTGTTGTACGATTCGGTCTTTCACCGTGGGTATTCCCAACTGCCGCGTTCCGCCGTTCGGCTTCGGGATTTGAACCCCTCTGACCTCGACAGGCTTGTATTGCTCCGCAAGCAGTCGCTTTTGTATTTCAAGGATGTGCCCCAGTGCCTTCTTGTCGAAGTCCTCGATGGTTTCCCCGTCGATTCCTGCCGACCCCTTGTTGGCTCTAACGCGCACCCACGCCTCCCAGAGATTGCTGGCATGAGCCGCTTTCTCCAAGAGTTTTCCCGTGTCTCCGAGTTCGTGTTTCCCCTCCATGGACTTTTGAGAATCTTGCCAAAACGCCAAACGGGAGTTCACTTCCCCGCCCTCGCTCGGCAAGTTGCGTTGCCAGTCAAACGGCAAAGTCATTTGACCTTCCAAGTCGTTTATCTTCCTCTTTCTGCCCATGTGGTTTCGTTATCTCGTGACTTCATGACCAATTCCGCCCTTCGTTGCCAAGGACAACTACTATGGCTTCTGCTGACTTCTCCTCAACCCTTACTGCGCTGTCGCCAACGCCATTAGCCCTTTCAAGCGGATTATGGAGACCTCCAGGAATAAGACACACATCTTTCGCCCGGCGGGACATGGATTTACCACCTCGCTACGGTTAGGGTTGGGGCTTTGCCTTGTAGTGCAGGCTTGCCCGCGAGTAGGCCTTGTATCCATTTTCTGTTCGTGTCCTCCGAACTTCGCTTCCAACTTCCTTCATCCGCGCCCTCGCGGGCGCAAACTTGTCTTCGGCTATTTGATTCCTCCTAACTGGCTCATTGGAGACTTTCACTCCAGATGATGTGTCATGTCCTGCGTACACAAAGAACGCGCCGGTGGGGAACCGGCGCGTTTGGCTTGAGCGGGAGAGTATCCTCTCCCGTTTTACGGAGGGGGAGGTGGCCTTATTTCAGGATAATAGCCAACGGGAGGGCGGAAATGTCCAAGGCACCGATTCCCTCGGCGTAGGCTGCGGAGTCATCGACAAGACCTACGATGCCGGTGCCGTTGACCGACAGGCCGCCGATCTGTACCGGATCGAGGCGATCGAGATCCAGCGAGAGTGTCGTATTGGTGCCGATGTTCAAGAAGAGATTCCTGAACTGGTTCCGGTCGAAAGATGTCGCTGTAATGGATTCGTTCACTTTCCCGATTTTAACGAGATCGAGCATATTCCAAAGTTCGCCTTGGTCTGCCGGCACCGTAAACGTCAGCGTATAGCTACCCGGCTGCAGTTCTCCGAGGGCGATATCGCGTAGGGTCCACGATGGTACCTGTGCGGCCGTTTTGGGATAGGTATCGATGACCGCGTCGTTGAATTTGGTGATGAGGCAGGCGTTGTAGGTTTTTCCGCTGTAGGTGCGGGACCCCATATAGAACGAGAGACGATAGGAGGCGGCTTCTTCGATTGTGATGGTGCGTTTGATCTGGCCTTGCGAGTTCTTGTAGGCGACGAATGCCGAGTGATCGCCCGAGTTGGGCAGATTTTCCGTCCGCACGATATCACTGCCGGTGACTTCCATGAAGTAGCTGTTATCCGTTGCGATACCGCTCATGGTGTTGGCGAATGTCCATCCGGAGAAAAGTGCCGTAGCGGCGGAGCCGCGTTTATCGCGACCGCTCGGGGCGGAATTGGGGAGCAAGGAAGACGAGGGTTCAAAGCTACCCTCTTCGACGAGCGAGAAAGAAGCGCTTGAGCCGGCAATATTGGCTGCACCGACGATTTGAACAATAGCGTCATCGACCTTGACTCGTCCTTCCAGGGTAGAGGGTTCCTGCGGGGTTCCGAGATTCAGGACGAGCGTATCCGGATCGGACCACTTGCCGATTGTCTTACCGAGTTGGGGTTGTTCGAGAGCCATAGCCGCGAACGAAGCGTAGATGGTCCGGTAATCGTTGAGATAGGCTTCCAGGCTGGACTTTGCCTCTTCGTCGCCGAAGCGGTAACGGGTCCGCAGGTGAGCGATTTCGCGAATGGCCTGTGTGCGTTCCGTATCCATCGCGTTTTCCGAGCTATAGGATACAGCGGCAATCGGATCGGTTTTGTAGCAATTCGAGAGGGCTCCATTACGCGGGAGAAGGGCTGTAAGCTGAGCGGAAATCCGTTCCGAAGCGAGTGATTCCGCGGCGAGTGTCGCCATGCGGAAATGGGACAGCGGCATAATGGTCCGCGTTGTCGTATCGGCAACGAAATCGGGAATCCGGCGTGCAATTATGGCCGGCACCGATGAATTCTTGCTGTGCATCAAGGCGTACATCAAATAGTCGAATTCGGACGTTTGGCGGCCGTAGTTTCCGAGGCCCTTGAAGTTGGTGCCGGCCGTAACATCCGCCACCTTGAACGCCTCAGCCACAACGGAAAAGCCCGTTTCGTCTCCGAGCAGGAGGAGCGCACATGCGAGGGCCTTCTGATGATCGGAGCCATCTTCGGCGGCGGCAAAAGCAATTTGCAGGAGCGGGAGGGATTCGGTCGGGTAGGCGAGGATCCACGGGAGATTGAGAAAATCGACATCCAGCGCATCGACGGCGGCCTGGACCTTTTCCGCATCGTATGTGGAATCGACATCGGTCAGGACGCGATCGCCGAGGTTTTTCATGTCAACGAGTTTCCGTTGCAGGGCCTTGATATCAATGGCGCGGGTTGCACCCGCGTCGGCGGCGGCTGCGGCGGCGAGTCCGGCGGCATAGCCTTGGTTTTGCACGTCCCGTTGCATTCGAATAATTGGCAAGGCGTCGCGGTCTGCGCTGATGGCCAGGCCGGTTACGAGCATGCCGTCGAGGTTACGCGGCAAGAGTGCGCGGTAGGGGACATCGGCGAGATACTGTTGACCTTTCGGGCGGTTGTGGAACATCATCAGCGGCGTTGTCGAGAAGCCGTGCATATCGTAGTCGCTCTGACCGTGCATGATGGTGTCGTAGTAGCGTTTGTCGATCAATTCGTCTTCCGGGGTTACCGTGTAGTCGCCGACGATACGGCGGCGTTCGCGTGCACCCACGTGGACATGGGAGAGGTTCCAGTTTTTATCGGCTGGGACACCCAGACGGGCCCGGAGGGCGAAGGTGAAAAGGTCGCCGGCATCGGGTGAATTCAGGAATCCGACATCCGTATTGTAGTAGCTGCGTCCCGGCTGGTGCGGGGAGGCGGCGCTTCCTTGCATGGCGAATTCGGTCGGGGAGAGGAAGCATGTTTCGGCGCCGGCCGCTGCCGCGACATCCGCATTACCCGTTGAATCGACGACAACCTTTGCCTTGACGACACCGCGTGTACCATCGGGCAGGACAACTACGACGCCCCGCACCTTTGCGCGGTTCTGTTCATCCGTTCCGTCCATCAAAGCACCTTCGACAAAGGAGCCGTACAGAACGGTAGCCCCGTTTGTCATGGCCGTATGGCGGAACCATTCGCTCTTTGTTTCCGAGAGGACCCAACCGATGGCATTTGCCTTGCGGGTTCCCGCGTCGATTACGGCGCTAGAGAAACCGCGATCCAAACCGTGGTAATAGGTGCCGATGCGACCTTCCGTCGTTGTTCCGCCCAGGCAATAGAGCCATTCGATCAGCAGGACGCGCTTTCCTTCGCTGGCGGCACCGATGGCGGCGGGACCGCCGGCCGTACCGCCGCCGACGATGACGACATCGACATCATCGAGAATCGGCAGTTCGGTTTCCGGCAGCGTCTGCTCGTCAATAGCGGTGCCGACATGGAGCGGGCGCGTAACGCGTTCGCGCACGACGGCACCGGTTGTGGCAACGGAGGAATCTGCCGGCGCATTGTAGGACGCCGGTACGACATCCGTTGCGGTTGCCGCGTAGGCGGCTGCGGCGGCGCCCAGTTGACGACCCAGCGCAACCGATACGCCGAGATAGGAAAGACGCTTGGCTTCCTCGCGCGAGACATCGGCCAACATACCGGCCACGAAGAGATTGTCGATTCCTTCGGGGCGATACGGGTCGTCTGTCCGGCCGACAATGGATTCCGGCGGAACGAAAAATGGCTTTTCCGACCAATCGGCTACGGATACCTGCCAGAGATCGGTCCGCATGGTGTTCAAGATTTCGTTCACCTTCCGATAGTCCGTAGAAGCGAGCGGGAAGGACTTTGTGAAGGCAACTGTTTTGGTGACATAGCTGGACGGCGCCCCATTCGAGGGTTTGTTGTCGGCAATGGTCACCGAGGTAATCTGGCAAGGCTTTTCCTCGAACGTATACCCTTCGGGAAGTGCCGAAAGATCGGCGTCTTTCGAGAGCGTCACGACCTGGGTGAAAGCGGTTGTTTCCGGACCGGTCCGCAGAGGTACCGTCTTCCGTGCGACATTACCCCATTCCGTTGCATCGACGATGGCTTTTGCGGTAATGATTTGGCGGCCGCTGCGGTTTGCCACCACGACACCTACGGGAGCGCCGTTGGCGTCGCGCACGATATCGCAGACCGGTGAACCCGTGAAATACGGGATACCGGCGGCGATCAGGGCCTTGTCGATGGCTTGGAAGAGCATCGTCGGCTTTGTGGATGCCTGGACCGTCGTGGTATCCGTTTCCAGGATGATTTCGCCGATGAGCTGGCGGACGCAATTCTCTGCCGTCGTCGCCACCAGCGACAGTTGCGTGGAAGCGGGAATCGGGGTTGTCGGCGTAAAGACGATAACCTTGTAGGTGGACGCGCTTGTATTCGAATAGGTTCCGTCGATTGCCGTGCCATCTGCCATGACGGACAGCGCGCCCGTTCCGTATCCGCCGTAATCGCCGCCACCGGTGTAGTAGCAGAGCTTGATGCAGGTGATGTTGTAGTCTCCGGATACCGGTTTCACCGTCAGGGTCACCTCCGAGCAGGGTTCGTCCTTTGTACCGTATTGGGCGCTATTGTTGGTGGCATCGTTCCAGACGCCATCTTTGAGAATGTTGTGCTGGTCATCCTCGTGAGGACTGACGGCGGCGATTGACGGGAGGTAGGTAAAGGTGGCGCGGTTCAGTGTCGGAAAGACATTGGCAATCAGCGAATCCTCCAGCCCTTCATCGTCATCATTGGCCCACAATTGCCGGGTGGAGATCAAATCGTCGGCCGGATTTTGTCGTGGCATCACGACAAAAACATTTGCCCCTGCGGACTTTGCTTCGAGGGCGGCAGCGGCTGCGGCATAGCCGCCGCCGACGACCAAAACATCTGTTTTTTCGAGAATCGGGAGGGTGCGAACCGGTTCCGTAATGGTTTCCGCGAACAGGGTGGAAACCGACGACAAGAGGGACAATAATAGACGAGGTTTCATAGAGCCGAATTGTAACCAAAAATTAGCCAAAATGACAAGTTTATTTCACTACCATCCCATAGAAATGCAAAAGCCCCCGGTGACGCAACCTCATCGGTTTCCGTTGCGTAGGAGAGGCAAAAAAGAAAAGGGTTGCGTCTCCGGTTTTCCCGTGCGAGAATGCACGGTACCATGAAAACGAAAACAGCAACCCAAGGGATGCGGCGCAGTCTACCCGCATTTGCCCAGATTGTCCAGACAATTCCGTCCGGCCTGATTGAATCGATTGCCGAGGCGCAACGGATCAAGGCCCGCGTCTTGAGCTACGCGCACCAAGTCTATTCATTGCTGCTCGGACAACTCTGCGGCGCGTGGAGCCTCAATGAAATCTGCGACGCCGAGGAGGTCCACCGCAAGAAACTCTTTCGCATCCGCGGGATGCTTCCGGCCCGGCGAAACACCCTCTCGAACGCGAACCGGACTCGCGATCCGTGCGTCGCCGAAAAACTCTTCTGGCGCGTCTACGCGAGTTTGCAGGCGTCGGACCGAGCGTTTTTTCGCCAAGCGCCGAAAGGAAGGCTGGCCCGGTTCCGGACGCGGCGAATTTTCGCCGTGGACTCCACGACGTTGCAACTCTCGCTCAATTCCATTGACTGGGCCAAACACCGGCGGCGCAAGGCCGCAGCCAAGCTCCATATGCGCTGCGACGTGGCCACGCGCCTTCCGGTCTTCGCGTGCGTCACGTCGGCCAAGATGGCCGACTGCCGCGCTATGGCGACGCTCTGCGACGGGCTCAAGGCCGGCGACATCGCAATCTTCGACCGTGCCTACAACGACTTCGGTGCCCTGTGGAGCCTGGAAGCCAAACTCGCTTTCTTCGTCGTCCGCGAAAAGACCCACATGCTCTACAAGGTCGTCAAGAGGCAGGCGAAAAGCGATTTGCCGACGGATGTGTTTTCGGACGAGGAAATCCGGCTCACGGGCATTCAGACGCGCAACAAGTATCCGGAGACTCTGCGTCGCATCCGCGCCCGGGTCGAAGTGGACGGCAAGACGAAGGAACTGGTGTTCCTCACCAACAACATGGACTGGTCGGCCTCCACAATCGCGTAACTTTACCGCGCGCGCTGGCAAGTCGAACTACTCTTCAAGGAACTCAAACAGACGCTCCAGTTGCGGGACTTCTACGGCGAGAATGAGAACGCCGTGAAGTGGCAGATATGGACGGCGCTACTGGCGCACCTGCTATTGCGCTATATGGCATGGCGCTCGAAGTGGCGCGGCAGCTACACGCGCTTCGCGGGCGTGGTCCGGGCCGCGCTCTGGGAGAGGACGGACCTGATGAAACTCCTGGAGTTTTATGGGACAGCACCGCCGCCAAACGGAATGGCTTGGGACGAAAAAGCCCCGTGTTTGCCGGGTTTTGAGCGCTTCTTCTTGAAAGTCATGGGACAGCAGACCACGTAAAAACAGGGATTTTCGCCCTCCTGCGAAAACTCACGAATCAGGAAAACACCCGTTCCGGTCGCCTCAACCCCGCAAGTTTATTGGACTTCTTGCGTTGGGTGGGGGAAGAATTTGCACACTATGGGATGGTAGTGAATTCTTTTCGATAGCCGACAGAACCATTTCCGGCGATATCGAATGCAGACAAATTCCCGACTTCAAACCGCATGAGCGCCTATGGCACGGACAACACGACGGAAGTCCCGTCGCTTGCAAAACAGTGTGCGAACTTCCGTAAGGCCCCGTTCGATTGGGAGAGGTCGGACCGAATAGCGCCACACATGGCGTACCCACCGCAACACTCAAATGCATGGGACCGGAATCGTTCGTCACCAAAACCGTACAGACGCGCAGCAAAGCCGCCGATTGCAGGAGCGATAGCTTCCCGCAAAGATTTGCAACAGGAACGCCCGCCTCATCAGCAATCGCTTGCGCAGCGGTGCGATCGCCGGCTCCCCCAATCAGATACAATCGCGCCTTGTATCGAGCCGACAGAAGCCTGCACAAAGCGGAAAAATGCCCGGCTGGCCAATTTTTGGTTGTCCAGCGGGAAAAGGGGGCAATGGCTATGCGAGGACCTGACTCGTTTGCGACATCTTTGCCCCATTCATCCGGAAACGCTTCCGGAAGGCACAATGGAAAAGCGGCCTTCTCCGGAATCGGAACCGAAAACTTTCCAAGAAAGTCAAACAGCTCGTCAACGGCATGGCGGCTTCGTTTCCGGCAAAGCGGAGAAGAAAGCTCCGAATAGAAAAATCTCGATCCTTCCCGCGCAAATGAAGGCCCGATCACACGCGGCGCACGCGCCGCACGCGACACAATCGCGCTTTTGAGCAGTCCTTGCAAATCCAGAACAACATCGTATCGCTTGCGACGGATCAAGCGTATGGCCCGAAAATAGCCGACCAAATCCGATGGTCGGGGCGTTCGAATGACATTCGTCACACAGGCGAACGACTCCACCAATCCCGCAAACGCAGGTTGGACGGCCCAATCGATTTCGGCGTCAAGCTCCCGCTGCAAGGCCGCAACGACCGGCAAAGCATGCAAAATGTCGCCTAGTGAACTGAGTTTGACAACCAAAATCTGTGTTTTCATGGAAAGATTGCCCGCAACGGCCCAAATCCCATTCGGTTTGTTACCACCGGAAAATGAAAAAGCCCGCGACGGGATCGGCGACGCGGGCTGCAACGATAGAAAGGAAGAACTAGTCCTCGTCGTCAACGAAGGAACCTTCCTCGTCATCCCATGGTTCGGAAGGCTCCGGATTCGATGTTTCCAGATTCTTCTTGAGCCATGTATTCCAAATCGTCTCGGAAAGCGAATACTGCAATTCGCGCTTGGCTTGCATTTCAACAATGGAGAAGGTCGCCGAGTCTCCGGGCTTGCGATCCAATACCGCGAAGAACATTGCACCATCCTTCACAGGCACCGGATTGGCAGAGAACTCCCCTTGACCCAGACGCTTCATTTCCGCAACAACCGCACGCGCAGACTCGATCGGCGGATTTTTGCCATAGGCATCCATCGTGGAGAGAACCACATTCGTACCAAGTTTCAACCCGGACTCCTGAGCCGCTTCGGCAAAACTCTTTCCGGCATTCACGGCGGCAGACAATGCATCGCGGACATGTGCGATATCCGCCTGGAAAGCCGATTCGACCTTGCTCTGCAGCGCATCGCGCTCGACCGCTTCTTTCACATCCTCAAAAGGCGGAACATGCGCCGGCGAAACCTCCGACAAAACCGCTACATACGACTCGTCGGAATCTTCGCTTCCAATCGGGTCGGCAATGCGATCGACAAGATCGACGGCTTCCGGATCGATCGAGAAAACCGCATCGGAAAACGCCCCCGCGACCGTATACTGAACCGGCGGAACCGTAGCCGAGAACAATGCCGTCGTGGTGACCGCATATCCGGCAGCAACGGCATCGTTCGCAAAATTCTGCCCCGCATTCGAGCCCTGGACGGGATCAATGAAACGATCGGCAAAAGTGGCGGCCGCTTGATAGGCCAATTCGCGAGATTGCTGCTTGGCATAGGCCGTCTCTACCTCAGAGAGACATTCCTCCAACGGTTTGACCGTCTCGACGCCATTCGTTCCCCTGACGGTGAAAAGATGCTGGTTCGATTCATAGAAATCGGTCACTTCATCCGGATCGACCGTACCGACCTCACCCAAATAATCCGTTGCCTTGAAGGTGACAAGCTCAACGCTGCGGCGTTCGGGAAGCGCATAGAGGTTCGTGTGATTCTTGTAGAAGGATTCGATCTCTTCCGGTTTCAGCGCAACAGCCTTCACATCGTTCGTGTCGACAAGCGTAGCGGGAAGAACCGTGTAGGAATCCGTACCGCGGTGGGCCCGCTCGTCAACCAGCGACGGGGGAACGTATGCACCATCCGAAACGAGCCGGCGCAACTCCGCCAACGTGCGGTAAATCCGAAGAATCTCCTGATACCAGATCGGAGTCAAATCCATGTCGCGAAGACGCATCTGATAGACGCGGGAATCGAACGTTTTGTCCGCACCGGCAAACGAAGGGTCATTCTGGATGCTTTCGGCCAAGACGGAATCCGGAATGACGATTCCCAGCTCACGGGCTTTTACTACAGCGGCATACGTCGTCCAAACTTGGCGCATCGTATATTCGCCATGACCTTCGTCCGCACTGAGACGGGCCAGAAAACGCTCGTACCGCTCAACGGTTGCAAACAGTTCCGCATCGACAGGCGCACCGTTCAACAGGCCAATGCCATTCTTCTCTCCGTTGTCACGGGAAGGAAGGATGATGTCCGAAGCGCCAAATGCGATGCAAACTAAAATCGCAAAAGCGGTCCAGAGCCACTTGTTCTTGACCATGTTGTTGAACTTAATGATGAACACGACAGTTTTTCCTTATTTGTTTCAATCTAGGTTCAGCACCTATCCTGCCAAAACGCGCTTCATTGCACGTCGAACAGAATCCTATCCGAAAACGGGATGCGCCGGTGTGCTTTGGCCGGAGCATCCGCAGTATGAAGTCTCTTTTCTTCGTTACCGGAGTCCGGTGGGCGTCGGCGAAGGACGATCCGGTGTTTCCGGAGGTACGACCGGAGGTGTAACCACCGGTTCGTGAATATCGGCAGGCAATGTCGTCGAACCGGAAACACTGGGATTGCTGACCTGGAATTCGTTGCCGCTCAAAATGGTGTTGGCCGTCATGAGCGCTTCGCCAAGATCCAACTTGATTTCGTAATCCGAAAGCTTCAGACGACGAACGATTTCCTTGTAAAGCTCGCGAAGCGAGTGGGCTTCCTTCATCGCAAGAACTTTGCCCGGATTCGTGCCAGCCTCGACAACCTCTTCCCGAAGAAGCGCATTGACCTTTTCCGCCGGCTTGGAAACATAGGGAGCCGAATCGGTAACCGCCGATCCGGTAGCCGCCGCGGCACGAGCCAACGAAAGACCTTCCGCCGCATTCTTCGACAGAGCGGAAGCTGCTTTGACCAGCTCCTGGTAGAGCGATTCGGAATACGGCTTTTCGCTGACCGTAAGAGCCGCCGTAATGACGACCGTCATCTCTTGAATGTTGGCGCGGCGCGCTTCCTCCGTCTCGGAACGCTGGCTGATCCGATCTAAAATGGTATGGATGATCTTGACACCCTGTTCCTCCGAATCCGCAGAGAGAACGAGCCGGGCCAGCTCGACATACTTTTTGATTTTCTCCGTTCCGACACTCGCAGTGCTGCCGGTCGCGGAATCTGCCGTCGAAGCCGTTTGAGCGACGGCCGGAATCGCCATTCCGGCAGAAAGTGCGGCAAGGAGAACGAGAGGTAAATGAAATTTCATATTCATGTCCTGTCCTTAGAATGTTTGTTCTTCATGCATCCGCAACCAGCGCGGTTGCCGAATACACGCGCGAAGTCTACTAAAAATCCAACCAGTTGTCATCAAAAGAAGAATCAGACGAGGATGTGCTGTCCGTCGTTTCACTTGTAGTTCCGGAAGCGCTTCCGGAATCGTCGAAACTGTCAAATGAGAAATCGTCCGAAGAAGAGGTGTCGCCAAAATCGTCCGCCGCATCGCTTGCCGCGTCACCGGATTTTTCCGAAGTAGACTGCGCCGTCGCGGCAATCGCCCCCGAAATGCCCGTCTGACCTTCCAGATAGCTGTAGGAAGAGAAGGTTCCGTCGCTATTGCAAATCATGACCGCAAACGCCTGACGTCCGCCGATGTCGCAATACTGGCGCCAGACCTTGCCAACAGTACGGCCGGAAAAATGGACGGCCTGCTTGTCGTCTGCACCACGCTCGAAACGGACCGTAAACTCGCCCCTGCCGACATTGATGCTCGTAAACTCGGCATCGCCATCGAGAATCGCCTCGGAGTTCGCACGCATCTTCTGGATGTGAAACTGCGCACCGGTAATCTCCATGTTGCCGCTTTGCGTCCGAAATAGACAGCTGCTGTAGCCCGGCGTCCCTTCGGCACGTTTTACCGAAACGCGATTGCGGGCGGAAAGCTTGGTGGCTTCTCCGACCGGCGTGCGAATGACAATGGCATTGAGAATCGCATCGATCTTTTCATCCGCTGCGCCACCCGTTTTCACGACAGACGCGGAAAGAAAGGTGTCGATAACGCCTTCGGAAAGATCCAGAATCTTGACTTCCTTTATGCGATCGCCCGTCTTTTCGCTGGCATCCAAAATGCCGACTTTCGTGCCGGCCGAAAACCGAAAGGCGAAATCATCCGAAAAACGGATGCGAAGCATCGGCGGGTCCACAACCGGAACCGATCCGTACTGCTTGATCAGACGTTTCGTTTCTTCCGGCGTATAAGGCGGCGGAGGTTCCGGAACGCAAATCTTGGATCCGTACGGATAGGCATGATCCAATTCCGCTCTGACAACCGTTCCGTCCGGTTTCTCAATGGTGACAGCTCCGACAACCTTCTCCACAAGGAAAAGAGGTTCGAAAAGAGCGGCAGGCGCCACAAGGGAAAACCCTACGAGGAGAACAAATACGGAAACTCCGCGAAAAAGACGTTGAACCATGGGAAACTACTCCAAACAAACTGTTATTTTTTGGATACGCGAGCATAATAGATGGAATACCACAAAAAGTCAATTGAAAAGCAAACTTATTCCGGATCGTAGAATCAGACTGCGCAAGTCTTGCGATACTTGCCAACCGGACAGCCCCCGTTGCCCCGCGCCATCGCCCTGCGCCCCCTTGCACCGCCCCTCCCCCGTGGGCGCGCGCCCCGCCCC
>JAEDLN010000041.1 GCA_016295275.1 Kiritimatiellia bacterium | reverse complement strand
GTCTCCGCCAAACCGCAGACACGATGTCATGCCGCACGCCGCTCTATCTGCTCGCGTTCTCGCCGGATATCGAGATCGAAGGAACGGAGTCGATCGCAACCGACTACGGCATCTGGAATGTGGCAACGATAGCGAACGAAACATCGTTTGTCCCGCGTTCTGACAGGTTGTCACTTGCTTTTCAAATTCTGAAAGGAAAACAGGTGAGACGAAGGACTCAAAAAGGTATCGTACGGGCTTCAAGCTCAAGGTCACGGAAGAGTTCCGTGACGAGAAGTGGGAGACGGTTGCGGAGACCGGGGGAGGCGTACGGGGGGCGCCCACCGCGATCCGTTTCCGGACGAATCGGATGAGCTTCGACTATCTCAAGGGGAGGATTATCCATGTGAAGACCGCAAGTGGAGCCGATGAGATCAAGCGCCTGAAGGCGAGTCGAGGAAGGCAAAGGAGACGTTCGCCGACGAGATGATTTCCCACAAGATCGACGAGGTCACGCTTCGCATCCTCTGCCGGGAACACAACACGACCCCTGAAGAGGTAAAAAAAGCCGTCGCGAAATCGCGCATGTAGTCGCTGGCGAAAACAAGCGCGGCGTCGGGCGATACGGCGGCAAGCTCCACTTCACGCGGCAGGCCTTCTACAAGGCCCAGAAGTCTCGTGCGCCACAAGGAGGTCAAAGAAGCGTTCATCCTCGCCTGCGTACGCGAGGAGCACGAGACGAATCCATGGCGAGGGCACGGTTAAGGTCCTTGAGGCTATCAAGTCGAAACTCGCGAAGGCCGACGCCTTGATCGGGCGCAACAAGCTCAACACCCTGCCGAAAAAGTACAACCGACTCGTCGAGAAGCGAACGTTTTCCGTCCAAAGACGACGCAGCAGATCCGTCGCTTTCGGTCTCGCGGAACCTCGTCAGGGACATAAAGCTGATAAAGTCCAACTAGGACGTGAGGTGCTCGCCGCCCTCGGCCGGCTGTCGAGCATGACCGAGGAGCCGTACTGCCATGAGACCGCGATGGCGGAACGCCTGAACGGGATTCTCAAGGGCGAGTACGATCTCGACTGCCGCTTTCGCACGAGGGCCGAGGTCATTGCGCGGTGAAGCGCGCGATCGAGATCTACAACACGCGCAGGTTGCACGAAAAGCGCGGCTGCAATACGTTCGCCGCGTACCGCAAGGAAATGGCCAAGGCCGCGTAAGACCAAAATCCGAAAACAGGAAAAAGACCTTCGGACGGGGACGGACGGTGGCGTCGTGCCGGCGCTTTGCGTTACCCTTTTCGGGGATGGTCTTCTCCACCATCCGTCTCCGGTCGTCCAGCGAACCATCCCTCTTCGTCAAACCCCTTTCAGCATGAACAATGTCTGCCACTGAAGTCCGCTTTTCAAATCCTCCACCCAGACGCTTTCCATCTCTTCGGCAAAGTGGCAACGTAAGCCGAGGCTCAGTCCGTTCTGAAAAGGGCGGAAAGAGAAAATCATCGGCGATCGAAGTCATTTATTTGCGAAAAATACGGTACGTATCCGCCAGCCGATCGGATCGGAAAACGGCGAAAGAATACTTTTCCGGTTGACATTGAAGAGCGAATCAAGATAGTATCCGACGTGTGAAGAACGGTAGTTTTTACCGACTGACACGGACAAAAAATACTGTATTGATCGATGAAAATCACAGCCAAATCGCGGTATGCTCTTCGCGTGCTTTTAGATCTTGCCGTCTCCGGGACGGATTCGCCTCGAACCATAAAAGAGATCGCAGCCTCGCAAAGGATTTCGGAAAAATTCATCAGCCGGATTGCAGTTCCGCTCCGTCGGGCGGGATTGGTGGCTACCGAGCGCGGCGTGAAAGGCGGTCTTCGGCTTGCAAGATTTCCGGCGAAGATTACGCTTTTGGACATTGTGACGGCGATGGACGGACAATTGGCGCTTGTACATTGTTTGGCACATCCGGGGATTTGCAAGCGGCAGGGGCGTTGTGCGCCGGAGCGGGCATGGGCGAGTGTGAACGATAAACTTTCGGATGCCCTTCGCGAAATTACTCTGGATGCCATTGCCTCCGATCAGCATCGTCTTGCCCCACCCGAATCGATCAAGCCGATCGAACCCGATTACTGCATCTAGCTTCCTTTTCTGTTGACGCAACGCCAACCGCGGCGATTTTGTCGAGGTCTGCGAACGGCGGGCGCAGGCAAGACACCAAAGGCGGTTCGGGCGGATGTGCGGAATCTCTCCTTCGGATACGGCGGCGGGAAGGCGTTGCAATCCCGACTCGTATGTTCTCATGAAATCGAGAAACGGTGAAGATCCGTTTTGCGGGAAATGCAAGACAAACGAGAGAGGGGAGGGACGCAAAGAGAAAAAGTTGATAGAGTGTATGGCATGAGAGCGATTATTGGAAAGGAGATTGTGCGCTGGTTTCAGGCAAATCGAAGAGATTTGCCTTGGCGAGGCATTCGCGATCCATATTCGGTTTGGGTCAGCGAGATCATGTTGCAGCAGACGAGAATCGAGACGGTTTTAGGGTATTTTCCCCGCTTTCTGCAAGCCTTTCCGACGGTAGAAGCCTTGGCGGAGGCGCCATTGGAGCGTGTTCTCAAGTTATGGGAAGGTCTGGGGTATTACAGCAGGGCGCGCAATCTTCATAAAGGTGCTCAAGACGTATGCAAGGCGGGGGCGTTTCCAAAGACATCGGAGGAATGGAAGCGCATTACGGGAGTCGGCGGCTATACGGCCGCTGCGTTGGCGAGTCTATGCGAAGGCGAGGCCAGTCCGGTGGTCGACGGAAACGTGATTCGAGTCGTATCGCGGTTGCGCGCGAAAGAGGATTCGCGAGTTCCGGCGGCGATTCGTCCGGAGTTGGAGAAATGGTTAATGCCTGCGATTGAAGCATCGGGTTCGCCGGGAGACTTCAACGAAGGAATGATGGAATTGGGCGAAACGATCTGTCTTCCGCAAAATCCGAAATGCGAGGCGTGTCCACTTCGGTTGTTTTGCAAGGGTTTGGAAAAGGGGAGCCCGGAGCGATTTCCGGGCAAGCGGGTCCGCAAGGCGCTTCCGGAGCGTTGGTTTGCGGCATTTGTCATCCGCAAACATGACGAGGCTGGGCGGGTTTTGTTAGCCAAACGGGCGGAAAAGGGTTTGCTGGGGGGGCTTTGGGAGCTTCCGATGGTTCCCATTCGGGCGGGCGACGCGATGGGAAATGCGGCTTGGAAGAGGGTTCGAAAGCAATATGGAATCGAGGCGGACGGGAAAAACAGGATTCGCCGAATCGGGGAGCTTGTTCATGTTTTTACGCATTTCCGGCAGATTCTGCATGTATTTGAAGTAACGGGCGATGCGATTTGTTTCGGGGGAGATTGCCTACGGTATGAGGAACCCGGGAATGTTGCGGTTGCGACGGCATCGCGGCGGGCTCTCGCGTTGGGAGCGGCGAATACGTCCGTCGAGGGGGCGGGAGAGCGGGATTAAAGCTCTGCCAAAAGGTCGGTAGGAAGCAGGGAGCGCTGCGAATGGCGGACCGAGGCGAAATCGGCCGCGAGAGCATGGGCGTAGGCGCCAGCGCATGCGGCCTCGTAGGGCGGCAGACCCTGTGCGAGAAAAGCCGCCACAATGCCGCAGAGGATATCGCCGGAGCCACCCTTTGCCATGCCGGGATTTCCGGTCGGGATCAGGGTCGTTTGCCGATTGGGGGCGCCGACGAGAGTGCCGGCGCCCTTTAGGATGACGACGCAGCCGGAGCGTTTCACGAGTTCGGCGAGGGCTGCCGTTCGATTGCGATTGATTTCTTCGGGGGTTGTTTCGAGAAGTCTTGCAGCTTCTCCCGGATGGGGCGTCAGAACGCAGTGAGGCGGAAGAGGGGCATTGAGAGGCGCCAGAGCATTCAGGGCGTCGGCATCGACGACAATGCCGCGAAGAGAAGCGAGAGCGGCTTTTGCCGAGCTCAGAAAAAGCGTTCTGACGGCAGGATAGGCGAGTGGAGACAATCCGCTTCCGATTGCGAGGATATGCTTCGGCTTGAGATTTGGAAGGAGATCGTGGAACAAAACGTTTTCATCGAGATGAGGAGCGTTGTAGGGGGTGACGATCAGTTCCGGAGCCGAGGCGGTCAGGGACGGCGCGATCGATGCGGGGACGTGTGCGGAGCAGAGTCCCGCACCGCCACGCAAAGCGCCGAGCGAAGCGAGGATTGCGGCTCCCGGGTATTTGGAGGAGCCAACGATCAAATCGACAAATCCGAAGGAGCCCTTATGGGAATCGTAGGGGCGGCGGGGCGGGAAGAGGCGTTCGAAATCGGTTTCGGTGAAGAAGTCGGTTTGCGACGCGTCGACGATTGTTCGGCGGTCGGCAGGATAGGGGAGAGGCGCGAGCGCAATGGAACCGCAGAGTGCGCGTGCGGAATCGTCCGTGAATGCCTTTTTAGGGGCACCCATCGTGAGCGTAAAATCGGCTCGAACGACATTGTTCGGGGAGGCGAAAGCGCCAGTATCGGCATCAAGACCGGAGGGAATATCGACTGAAAGGACGAGCGTATTTCGGCGCGAACCGATTTGATTGACGAACCGGATGTAATCGGCGGCCATTTTGCGGGGAGAACCGGAGAAGCCGATACCCAGGATACCATCCAGAACGATACAAGGTACGGGGACGCTCTCGATAGGGGGCGGCGGAATCGGGGAAGCGTCATTTGGAACGGGGACATCGAAGACCGTGAAGCCTTGGCGTTTCAGTTGTTCGGCGGCCAATTGCGTGTCCTTGCCGTTGTTGCCTCTTCCGCGCACGGCAACGATGGCGGGACGGGAAGGGAAACGTGCAGCCAAGCGGTTGACGAATGCCGCGAGGTGGGTTGCGGCGATCAACATGATTTCATCGCCCTGCCGGGGTGTTCCGGGCGTCCAGGCCGAAGCGATTGCAGCGTCATCGAGCGTTCGAATATCGGAGACGGACAGAGGAGTCATTGGCAATGGGGGAATGGGGAAGGTTTACGCCGGAAAAGATCGAGCAAGACTGCGAGGAGAATCGTTCCGGCAAACAGCATCATAAAGGAAAGCAAATCGAAAAGACGCCATTCGCGACCAAGCAGAGTCGAGAGCGAAAACGGACCTTTTGCCAGCAGAAACGCCAGGATGGATTCGCCGATTGAAAGGACTGCGTAGTATCGAAGGAAGCGGAACGAGCCGCAGGCGATTTCGTGTGTCGTAAAGCAGGCGGTCACGGCTCGTACCGATGCGAGGATCGTGAGGGTGAAGAATGCGGATGAGGAGACGGTATAGGAACGGAGAAACGGGACGATTTGGAACAGGGTTGGTCCGAGCAAGGCCAGGGCGACAGCGACCAGCATTCCGGCGGAACCTGTAAAAACCATGGATTGTCGCAGAAGGGCGAAAGTGTTTTTGCCCTTGGCGTGATTCCCGGTAAAGAACGGGAAAAGAACGAAGGTAAGCGTTGTTCCGATATAGGTCGCCATTTCGGTAAAGCGCGTCATTTGGTAATAGGTCGCGGATTCGGTCGACGGGATGAGAGACATCAGCATCATTTCCGAGAAGCCGCGCGTATGATCCAAAACGAGAAAGGCTGCCAAAGGAAGGGCGTAGAAAAAGAAAACCGGCCGATCCTCTTTCCAATAGGGGACTGCGGACGTATACCAGTGTTTTTTCAAGAAAGCGACGAGAGCAATGGCTGATTTGAAGACCGGCACGGTCGCCTGGCCCACGAAGTAACCGGTAAGTCCACGGAACGGGAGTGCCACGCACATGACGGCGAAGCGGATTGGGGCTGCGAGGATATCGGACAATGCGGCGATCTGGAAATTTTTTGCGGCTCGAAGCGATTCGGTAAAAACGGGAGCGAGGGAGGTCAGAACGGCGGAAAGGACGATTGCTATTGCAAGACGTCCGTTTTCGATATGGAATGCGGAAAAGATCCGCGGAAGGAGGATTGGCGTCAGAAGGAGGACAACGAGAAAGGCGAGCAGGGATAGCAAGGCTGCGTCGCGCAGGAGAGCCTTTGTTTTTCCGGCCTCCTCCCGTTCGGCATGGAGGGTCAGGAGTTTTGTGTAGGGCGTCAGTACGATATAGAGCGGGAGTGCGAGAAAGCCGGCGGCTTGGGAGAGCGGAAGGACCGCGCCCAACTGATCGGGCGGGATGAATTTTGGGACGAGCCAGATTCCGGTCACGGCATTCACGAAATCGGCAGTCCGGTTCGCCACGAAAAGAAGCAAGGTGGAGAACCAGACGGGACCGAGACGGGATTGAATGCGATGAAGCATGGTGTCGCTAGGGGCGGGGAGGGGTGATGGCGTTTTCGCCGGAGTTATCGGAATCCTCCAAGGCGGGCGGGCGGAAAACGGCGAAAGCGGGGAGACCGATTGCATGGCCGAGTTCAAGATTCCGCTTCACATCGGGGTCATCTATTTTGGTGCAGTCGAGCGTCAGAACGACAAACTCGTCCATTGCCTTCGTCACGCGCGGATTCCGGAGCGTCGACTTTTTCATCTCGCGGCAAGCGCCGCACCATTCGGCTGTATAGAAAACGAGAATATCCCGTTGGGTGATTTTTCCGAGGAGTACGGCGGCATTGGGATCTTGCTGGCGAAGCCCGGCGGTCGGATCGTCCGTCCAAACGAGCCGGTATGCCTGATAGGCGTAGAATCCAGCCATCAAGATAAAGACGATTGCGAAGAGATGTTTGATTCGTTCCATCCATGCGCCCGGTTTCGGGAGCGCGGCGAAACCGCCGGCAAGGAAGGGCCAAGGCAGGGCCATTCCGGCACCGAGCAAGAATGGGAGGAGGACACCGGCGGATTGACCGCGTCGCACAAGATCGGCGGAAAGGACGAGTGCGGAAACGAGAACAGGCGCAACGCAAGCCCCGCTCAGGAGTGCGGATGCGGCACCGGCGGCGAGAGCCTGCAGGAAACGAGGGTTCCGATTTGGTTTGGAGGCTTCGGAGTGGCGCGGCCGCAGATGTCTGCCAAGTGCGGAAAAGTCGATGCGAAGAAGATCGAGCATCCCAGCTGCGAGCAGGAGAAAGACGAGAGCGACGGTTGCCTGGAACAAGATCGATGCGTGCAAGCGTCCGAAGGCTTGTCCGGTGAGGGCGGAGAGGAGACCAAGGGACCCGTAGACGATTGTGATGCCAAGCCCAAAAGCGGCGCCTCGCGAAAAGCCGATCCGGCGTGACGTCGATTCGGACATTCCTGCACCGAGAAGGGCGAGATTGACGGGAATCAACGGGAGAACGCAAGGGGTGAAATTCAGTAGAAAGCCGGCGATGAGGAGGGCGAGAAAAAGGAGTGGGATGCCTCCGTATGCGAAGGCGCGATCGACGAAGGTTTGCGAGCTTTTCGCGTCTCCCGGCTCCGACCCGGCAAGAAAATCGAGAAACGTATCCGGATCGGCGGCTCCCGTAAAGGTCCGTATGTACGAACAGGATTCGAGACCGGGGACATAGGTTTCGAGCTGAAGAGCCGTTTCTGGTGATAAGGAATCGGGGGATGTGGGCTTCGTTTCGGGCAGGTTTTGTCCGGAAAGAGGGATCGAGATTTCTTTGGGCGGGTAGCAGATTGTTCCCGCGCAAAGTTGATAGGAAAGGATCAGCGTCGGGTTATCTTGAAGAGCGCCCTCCACGAGCAGCGTAAAATCGGTTGCGAGCGAATCGTCGGCAGGAGAGTTCTCCAGTCTGCAAGAGAGCCGTACGGGAGGCTCGGCATCGGTTTGAACCCGGAGGGAGGCGGCCGAAACGGATGTGTCGGGGGGAAGATGGATTTGCAGGCGTGCGGAGGAAGACGTGACGCTTACCACGCTAGCGGTCGGCGTTTCGGACTGCAGAAAAGACGGAGCGCTAGTCAAAGACGGCGCAAAGCCTTCGCCGGCCGGCGAGAGGGCGGGGAAGGTCAAAAGCAAGAGGAGAAGAAAAGCGAAGCGCATTTGACGATAACGGGATTAGAGTTCTTTCCGGTAGATGAAGTCATCCATGAAAAAGCCATCTTGAATTGGGCTACAGACAGCCTTTTTGCGCAGGAATCCGGCGGCGGCGTAGGCCTTTTGCGCTCGGACGTTGTTTTTGTTAACGCGCAGATAGACGAAGGAGGCTCCGGTTGATTTTGCCCAGGATATGACTTTCCGAAGAACGAGCGAGCCTAGTCCCCGGCTCCAGTATTGTGGCAACGTATAGATTTTGTGGAGTTCGATTCCGCCTTCTTCGTCAGGCTTCAGATCGAAGGAGCAGATGCCGGCGGGCGTTTCATCGGCGGCAATCAGAAAATAGGCGGTACCGGCGGCGGATTCTTTGCGAATCGTCTCGGGGGCATACATCCATCCGAGCATGGAATCGATTTGTTTACGCTCGAGGATATCGCCATAGCAGATGGGCCAGATTTCCGCCACGAGCGATTGGACAAGGGCGATATCGGTTTCGGATTCAACGGGAAGGAAGTCAAGTCGAGGAGCGGGGATTTTAGGCTTGGGCGATTGCGTCGGGGTGGTTGCGACTTCGCTCACCAGTTCGATGGTGCAAGGTCCGTTATTGACGAGCGCGATGGACATATCGGCTCCGAAGGAACCGGTCCGGACGCGATTCGCGCCGATCAGGGAGCGAAGATTGGCGACATACCGCTCGTAGAGGACGCGTGCCTTTTGGGGGTCTCCGGCCTGCACAAAAGAAGGGCGGTTTCCCTTTCGGGTATCTGCGTAGAGGGTGAATTGCGAGACGGCGAGAATCGATCCCCCGACGTCGACGACGGAGCGGTTCATTCGGCCTTCGGAGTCTTCGAAGATACGCAAGGAGGCGGTACGTGCGGCGAGTCGGTCGGCATCTTCGGGGCGATCGCCCTCGCGGCAACCGACGAGGGCGAGATATCCGGATTGGATGGCGGCAGTTTGGACGCCGTTGATGGAGACGGAAGCGGTATCGACGCGTTGCAGCAGGATTTTCATACGGAAGAGAGAAGGAGTTTACGCACGCGGGAATGCCTGGCGGTACACCTCGCGAAGGCGTTCGGCGGAGACATGCGTATAAATTTGTGTTGTCGAAAGGGAGGCGTGCCCAAGCAGTTCCTGGACAATGCGGAGATCGGCTCCGGCGTCGAGCAAATGCGTCGCATAGGAATGCCGAAGGGCGTGAGGGGAGAAGTTGGGGGGAAGAGCGGCGGCGAGGAGGGCATCGGCGAAGACGCGTTCAAGGAGTCGCGAAGAGATTCGTTGACCGCGGCGATTGAGAAAGACGGGGCTTTCCGGGGCGGATGTTCGATCGCCGAACAAGTTTCGGGACTCGACGAGCAGTTTCCGGAGGGCATCCATGGCGGGAGGCGTAAGAGGAACCAGTCGTTGCTTTCGTCCCTTTCCGAATAGCAAAACCGCATTTTGGGAGAGCAGCAACTGGGAGACCGAAAGGGATGCTGCCTCTGAGATACGGGCGCCGGTTCCGTAGAGAAATTCGAGAGCGGTGTAGTTCCGTTGGGCGATATAGACGGCTTGTCGGGCTGTAACCAATCGGTTTGCCGGAGCGGAACGAGCGACTGCGAAAGCGGTTTGAATGGCATCCTTTGCCGTATCGAGAAGACGGAGCACGTCATTGGCGGACAGGACGTCGGGAAGATCGTGCGGAATACGCGGCGCCCGGAGGAAATCGGCTGGATTATCGGCGAGCGTTTTTGACCGGACGAGGTACGAAAAGAACGAACGAAGGGCGGAGCGTTTGCGCTGGATGGACCGAGGGGCGCAACCGGACTCGGCGAGAGCCACCAGAAATGCACGAAGAAGCGTACGATCGGCCGAGGTCCATGGAAAGGGAGGTACGGCACTTGCGCCCCAGGCAAATTCCGCGAATTGTCCGAGATCGCGGGAATAGGCAAGAGCGGTATTGTCGGATGCTTCGCGGGTATTGCGCAACTTCACGAGGAAATCCATGACAAGCGGATCTCGTTCGGCAAAGGGAAGGAGCGGCATTCCCGATGAAGAAAGAAGTTGCGTGGAAGGCATGGGAGTCGAACAAGCGATTGCTTATTGTTTTGGAAGGAAGGTTGCAGCGGATGGCGGCAGCGGCATGGATTGCACACCGAATTCGGTTGCGGACGCGCCGTCGGACATGATGGCGCGAAGGAGATCCGCAGCGGTAAAGGAGTGCAAATCAACAAGCGCGGAATAGCAGTTCGGGCGTTCGGCGATTGGAGCAATCACCTTGATCCGTTCCAGAAGAGCGACGACCTCGTAAAGAAATCGCGAAGGAAGCGAATGGGTGGCGGCGTATTTGTCGACATCCAAAATACCCTGTCCGTTGGAGGACAGGTTGGCGGCAAGGACATGAAGAAGATCGGACGCAAGGCGTATGCGGGTATTTATGGAAGCCGGTGTATTTGTTGCGGGACCGGGGTGCGTCGAGGCATTTTGAATCGAGACGGTAAGTTGAGCGGAGGCCAAGACGATGCACCAAGAGACGTAGATCCAGACAAGCAAAATCGGGAGTGAGGCGAAGGAGCCGAAGAGGGCGCTCTGACGGGCAACGCCGATTTGAAAGACGATGCAGATTTTAACCCAAAAGAGAATTCCGAGGGCGCTGATGAATCCTCCGACAAAGCCGGGAAGAGCCCGGACGCGGGTATTGGGGGTGGCGCGGAGAAGGAACGTAAAGGCGAGCGTCAGGAAAAAGAGAACGAAAACTGCCCGGAAAAACCCGGTTTGGAGGAATGGCTTTACGGAGCCGGAGAAAAGCTGCGAGCGGTCCATGTGTTGCTGGATGGTCGCCATAATCGGGACCGTTGTAGCAGCGGTTGCGAGAAAGGGGACGAGAATAATCGCTGAGAGGTAATCGGTAAATTTCCGGAGAAGGGGACGGGTTTCTTGGACGCCCCAGAGATGGTTGAAGGAACGCTCGATATCGGAGAGCACGATAATAGCGGTCCACAGGAGCAGGAGGAAACCGAGACTGCCGAGGGCATTGAAATTCAGGTTTGCGAGATTTTTGAAGTTCGTTTCGATGAATTCGAGAATTTTTTCCTCATTCAGGGTTGATTTTACCGTTTCGTCGTCGACGGCCGTTTCCGGTTCCCGAGCGGGATCCGACACTTCGTCGGGGCGCGCAAGTTCGTCTTGTTTCCGAAGCAGAAGGATTGCATTTGCTTCTTCGAACGAGTCTGCCTCGAGTTCCGGGTATTGATTGGAATGATTGGCGAGGACATTTAGTCCTAAATCGCTTGTGATGATTTCGTGAACGGTTTTCTTTGCGCGCCAGCAGAGTTCGTCCTCGTTCATGATGGTTTTCATGAAAAAGAGCGCCAGTGCGAGGAACGGCACGAGAGAAAGGACCGTCAGATAGGAGAGGCGCGAGGCGTGCAAGGTACAATCGTTGCGCAAGAAATCGCGGACGGTCAATGCGATGATACGGAGCAGCTTGATCAGCGTTCGTTTTCCGGCGGGGATTTGATTCAGATTCGTATCCCAAATGGACGGAAATCGTTCCCGTTTGGATTTGACGGCGGTGGACACGATTGCCGGAATACGAGCGAAGAATGCCCGGGCAGAGGCGAGTCTGGCAGAAGCTTCTTGACGGGATTCTTTGTTTTTCGAATGTTTCATGACGGCAATTGGTCTCCATGGAGAATGCGGATTTCAGGATTCAGTTCGATACCCGCTGTGTTCCGGACGGCTTTTCGAATCAGGCGGACAAGGGCTAGGACATCGGATGCCGTGGCATTGGAATCGGCGGCGATGATATTGGCGTGGCGAGGGGAGACGAAAGCACCTCCAATACGAAATCCCTTGAGACCGGCATCTTCAATGAGTTTTCCGGCAAAATGGCCGGGTGGGTTTGTAAAGACGGAGCCGCATGTACGAAGCCCGCCGAAATCGAATCGTTTTTCCTGTGCCAACGCGATTGCGGAGCGGACGGCATCCGGGGTGGATTTGCGAAGACGGATTTGACAGGAGACGGCGATTCGGGATGCAAGTCCGGGTGTATGGCGATAAGTCGGGGCTAGCGTTGCGATCGGGGTCCGGCGGAAAACGAGATCGGGATCGAGTGCACGTACGTTTGTAACGACATCGCAGAACGACCCGGCACGCGTTCCGGCGTTCATAGCGAGCCATCCGCCGATCGAGCCGGGGATGCAGGCCATGAATTCAAGACCGGACAGTCCGAAGGATTGGCAATAGGCGAGGAGGGTTGCGCCTGTCGTGGCAGCACCGACATCGAGGGAGACGAACCCGTTGTCAGGGAGATCGCCGGGAATGATGAAGGAGAAAAACTCGGTGCGGGCCAACCGAACGATTGGAAGGTTGCAACCGACATCGGCGACAAGCAGATTGGTCGCGCATCCGACAGGGAAAAGGGGAAGACCCCGTCCGGTAGCGGAACGTGCGAGGTTGAGAAGCTCTGTTTCGTCCTGAACCTCGGAAAAGAACGGGACGGGGGCGGATGTTCCGTATGCGGAAAGGACTCGGTTGGCGGAGAGGGGCTTTTCGGGCGGCGTCAATGCGGCGATTTCCGGAGCGATGGAATCCACATCGCCGGCCCCGATGACGAGAATCAGATCGTCTTTGGCGAGCGTGTTGCGAACAGCGCAGAGTGCGTCGTGAAGGGAGGGAGCAAGGCGCACATGGACGGAAAGGTCCTTTCGGGACCGAAATTCGGCATAAAGATCTTCGGTCGACCCGCCGGGAATATCCGGTTCGGAAGCGGAAAAGACAGGGCAGAGAATCAGTTCGTCAACCCCTTTGAAGGCCTCCGGAAATGTGGCTCGGAACGTACGGGTTCGCGATGGGCGATGTGGCTGGAAGACCCCGACGATTCGCTTGTGCGGAAGGGCTTGGGCAGTCGCGAGCAAGGCTCGAATTTCATCGGGGTGGTGTGCATAGTCGCTAATGACACGAAAACCTTGCGGTTTTCCGATGATTTGGAAACGACGATTGGGGAGGCTGGCCTCGCGGGCGAGGATTTGCGCGGAAGTTTCCGGCGAAATGCCGAATTCGGCGGCTGCGGCGATGGCTGCCGCGGCGTTGAGGATATTGTGTTTTCCGGGGACGGGAAGCGTTGCCGTGAGGGCGGTGCCATCGGGAAGAGCGAGCGAATATGCGGAAGAATCGTCGTGCAAGGAGACGGCGAAGATCCGGTATTGGGCTTGAGAGGCGAATCCAAACGAGCGGGCATCGCCGGGACGCATTTGTTCGGCGATAGCAGCTGCGCGCGGATGATCGGAGCAGAAAACAAGCGGTCCCCGTGTTCTCCGGATGCAAGACCGAAAGACATTTTCGAACGCTTCGGCATTTGGGAAGCGATCGACATGGTCGAG
>JAEDLN010000259.1 GCA_016295275.1 Kiritimatiellia bacterium | reverse complement strand
GTCAGGGCGTGGGGTAAGGGCGGCGTTCGTTTTAGAGAGAAGGGCGTCGATTTTCATTGACGGATTTTGCTTTTTTTACTAGGATTTTCCGCTTGGTATCCTAGTACAAGGGTCTAGTCACAATGGCTACAAAAGATACACCTCAAGAACATCCTACGAATAGCACTACAACCCGCATTTTGCCCCGCACGGGGGCCCGCGTCATTGTAGAGGGTCTTGAATTGCTTGGATGCGAGACACTTTTTGCGTATCCGGGCGGTAGCATTCTGGATGTATTTGACGAACTGGCCAAGTCGGAAAAGCTGCATTTGATTCTTCCCCGTCACGAGCAAGGCGGTGCGCACATGGCGGATGCGTATGCACGCGCCACGGGCAAGGTCGGGTGTTGCGTCGTGACTTCCGGTCCGGGGGCGACGAATATCGTGACGAGTCTTGCCACTGCGAATATGGATGGCGTGCCGATGGTTGCCATCACGGGGCAGGTTTCGACCAAGATGATCGGCAATGACGGTTTTCAGGAAGCGGACACTTGCGGCATTACGCGCTCGGTGACCAAGCACAACTTTCTGGTTCGCGATGTGAATGATCTGCCCCGCATCATGGTGGAGGCCTTCCACATTGCGAAAACCGGCAAACCGGGGCCGGTTCTGATCGATCTTCCGAAGGACGTCCAGGTTGCGAAGACCTCCGTTCCGTTTCCGACGACATTCGACCGTGCGGGGTACAAGCCTTCCTACGAAGGGCATCCGCGCATGATTTCGCGTTTGGCGCAGTTGCTCAACACGAGCAACCGTCCGCTCTTCTATGTCGGCGGCGGCGTCATTTCCGCCAATGCGACGGAGTTGCTGGCGGAGATTGTCCACAAGGCGAACATTCCGGTGACGACGACCCTGATGGGGCTGGGCGCCTTTCCGGAGTCCGATCCGCTTTCGTTGCGGATGGTGGGCATGCATGGTCTGATTGCCGCGAACAAGGCGCTCAACGAGTGCGATTTGCTGGTGAGCATCGGTGCGCGTTTCGACGATCGCGTGACGGGCAAGGTGAGCGAATTTGCGCCGCATGCCAAGATTGCGCATATCGATATCGATCCGAGCGCCATCGGCAAGACGATGCGTTGCGATCTTCCGGTGGTGGGCGATATCCATGCGGTTTTGAGCGAATTGGCTCCGCAGCTTCGCGAGGCCGACCACACACAATGGGTGGAGCAGTGTCTGTCCTGGAAGACGGAGGAGCCGTATACCTTCACGCCGCTCAGCGAGGAAGGCATCATGCCGCAGTATGTTTTGACGGTTGTCGACCAATTGACGAAGGGCAATGCCATCATTACGACTGACGTCGGACAGAATCAGATGTGGTCCTGCCAGTTTCTGGATCACGAAAAACCGCGTCATTTCATTTCGTCCGGCGGTCTTGGCACCATGGGCTTCGGCTTGCCTGCGGCGATTGGCGCGCAGCTGGGTTGTCCCGGCGAGTTGGTTGTCTGCATTACCGGCGACGGTGGCATGCAGATGAATCTGCAGGAGTTGATTGTCGCGGTCGAGCACAAGCTTCCCGTCAAGATCGTCATTTTGAACAACACCTATCTCGGGAATGTCCGTTTGTGGCAGGATCTCTTCTACAACAAAGTCCACTCGATGACGGTTTTGACGCGTCAGAACCGGCTTCCGAACGAACACGTCGAAACGAATGGGACGGAGCCGTATTTGCCGGATTTCGTCAAGATTGCCGAGGCGTATGGAGCCGAGGGTGCCCGGGTTTTGAAGAAGGAAGATGTCGAACCGGTGCTTCGCAAGGCATTTTCCGACGACAAGGTCTGGGTCATCGAGTTTATGGTGGAGCCGGAGGCCGATATTGAGCCGATGATTCCGCCGGGACATGCCATCAAGGATTTGATTCGCAAATTCAAGTAAGGGGAGAGAAAATGGACAAGAAAAACAGACATATCATCAATGCGACCGTCGAGAATCAGCCTTCGGTTCTCTCGCGTATTGTCGGTCTCTTCTCCGGCCGCGGCTACAACATCGATTCTCTCAATGTCGGTCCCTGTGCCGATCCGCGTTTTTCCCGCATGACCATTGCCGTTCCCGGCGATGAGCGCGTGTTGGAGCAGGTGACCAAGCAGTTGAACAAGCAGGTCGATGTGGTGAAGGTTGTCGATCTCACGGCGGAGCGGCACATTGTCCGCGAGTTGATTCTTGCCGAGATTGGCGCACCGAAGGCGAAGCGTCTCGAAGTCATGAACATCGCTTCCATGATGCACGCCGAGGTGGTTGGTGTCCGGGAAAACTCGCTGTTGCTCCAGTTCGTCGGGGACGAAGATCAAGTCGAGGACTTTCTTCGGTTGCTTCGGCCCTATACGATCATCAATCTGGCGCGTTCCGGGTTGTTGGCTGTGATTCGCGGCGAGTAAGTTTTTTCGCTCCGGCTGACGGAGCGAGGATTGGCGTAAAAAATGCAGGAAGGGGTTTCCCTTTCTGCATTTTTCGGTTTCTTGCGGGCGTTTTTCCCGGGGGGATGCCCGAGTGCCATATCGGGACGCTCGACTGCCGGGTGTCGCGCCCCATCGCCATGCCACACGAGTGGTGCGCACGGCGATGGGCGTGGCGGCGCGAGCCGGGAGGGTGGGGAGCCCCCACGGGCGGTGGCGCGGCCAAGCATCGCGGCGGCGAGCCGCCACGGGCAATGGCGCGGCGGCGCGATGGGGACATCGCGCCCTACC
>JAEDLN010000258.1 GCA_016295275.1 Kiritimatiellia bacterium | reverse complement strand
TTCGACCTATGAAGAGACCTTTGAAATCGACCTTTCGAAGGTCGAACCGATGGCGGCCTGTCCGCACAATCCCGGCAATGTTTCCACGATTCGGAAGCTTGCGGGATTGCCGGTGCAGCAGGTTCTCGTAGGCTCCTGCACGAACTCGTCGTACCGCGATCTGAAGACGGTCGCGCTTTTGCTCAAGGGCAAGAAAATCCATCCGTCCGTTTCGTTTGGCGTGGCGGCGGGTTCTCGCCAGGTCGTGCTGGAACTGATGCGGGAAGGGTTGTTCCGGCATCTAGTCGAAGCCGGTGCCCGCATTTTGGAGAATGCGTGCGGTTTTTGCATTGGCAATCACCAGTCTCCGGGAACGAATGCGGTTTCGTTGCGCACCTCGAACCGCAATTTCGAGGGCCGTTCCGGCACGAAATCGGCTCAGGTCTACCTTGTTTCGCCCGAGTCTGCGGTTGCGGCCGCTTTGACGGGCGTCGTTTCCGATCCGATGGCGCTGGATTGTCCGCCGCCGGTCCGTTTTCCGGAGCATTTTGTCATTGACGATTCGATGTTCCTGTTTCGCGAAACGGCGGGCAAGGGCGTTCCGAATTGTCCGATTGTCCGCGGCCCGAACATTGGCACGGTTCCGGGGGGCGTTGCGATACCGGAGGATTTGAAAGGGGTTGTCTCGATTAAGGTCGGCGACAAGATTACGACCGATCACATCATGCCGGCCGGTGCACGCCTCAAGTATCGTTCGAACATTCCGAAATACGCGCAGTTTGTCTTTGAGAGCGTGGATTCGTCGTTCCACGATCGTTGCCTGAAGAATCGCGAGGCCGGCATTGGAAACGTCATTGTCGCCGGCGACAGCTACGGGCAAGGTTCGTCCCGCGAGCACGCGGCGCTTTGCCCGATGTTTCTGGGTGTCCGTGCGGTGTTGGCCAAAACGATCGAGCGGATTCATGCGGCGAATCTCATCAACTTCGGCATTATTCCGTTCCTGTTTGAAGACGGCTCCGATTACGATGCGCTTGAAAAAGACGATCCGCTTTTCTTCGAGGGGCTTGCCGAGGCACTCCGCACGACCGGAGAGGCTACGGTGTGCAATGGCCGCACGGGGCGCAAGTTCCGTGTCCGTTGCGTTCTTTCCGACCGTCAGCGCGAGATTCTCCTTGCCGGCGGTCTGATGGCGCAACGCACCCGGTAACGGCATTTCGTCCGGCTCCCGTCGCATTGTCCGATTGTCAATCTGTTCTTTTTCTCATCGACGACCGTTTCGGTCGCGCGTTTCCGGCTCAACAAAATGGCTTCTATTTTTCAGGACGAAAAAAGTCTTCTTGTCGTAACCTGCTCCTTTGGAGTGGCCCCGATTCTTGCGCAGGAGCTTTTCGATCTCGGGTTTCGCGTCCATACCGTTTCCGACTCTTATGTCGAAACGGAAGGAACGCTCGAGGATTGCATGCGATTGAATCTCCATCTTCGCACGGGGCATCGCGTTCTCTACGCGCTCGACAAATTCCGCTGCCGCAACAAAGACGATCTCTACACGGAAGCTTCCCAAATTCCATGGGAGCGCTACCTGGATCCGGATGGCTATTTTTCAATCGACCGTACCATTCGCAATCCGACGATCCGCAACGACCAGATTGCCTCTTTGGTATTGAAGGATGCCATTGCCGACCGGATGCGCGGCCGTTTCGGACGCCGGCCGAATTCCGGGCACGACCGTACGGATGCGTGTATTTTTCTCTTTTGGATCGGAACGCAAGCCACCATCTATCTCGATACGACGGGGGAATCGCTCTCTTTCCGCGGTTATCGCAGCATTTCTTCGGACGCGCCGATGCGCGAATCGTTGGCGGCGGCGTTGGTATTGGCTTCCGGATGGAATCGTCAATCGCCTTTTCTCAACCCGATGTGCGGCTGCGGCACGCTGGCGATTGAAGCCCTATGGATTGCGCAGAATCGTCCGCCTGCTCTTTTCCGCGAGAATTTCTCGTTCATGCATTTCAGCTGTTTCGAGCCGGCGTTGTGGACCGATCTTCGCTCGGAAGCGCTCAAGCGTTTTCTGGAGAGTCGTTCCACTCCGGCTGTCGCCTATGCATCCGATTTGGATTCGCGCATGGTAGAGGCGACGAAGGCGAATGCGGAAATTGCCGAGGTGACGGACGAACTGCGCATCGAATGCTGCGACGTTTTCTGTTCGCCCCATCCGCCTGCGAAGGATGGTGTCGCCATTCTCAATCCTCCCTATGGCGGTCGCATTGGCGGTGATCATGTTACGCTTCTCGAGACCTATCGCAGTGTAGGCGCCTTTTTTGCCCAGGCTGCGGTCGATGGCTATCGTGGTTTTCTCTTCACGGGAGATCCCCAGCTTTGCGAGGAAGCGGAGATGGTGGTCCGGCGCGATCGGTTGTTCTACTCCGGCGATATGGAATGCCATTTTCTGGAGGATCCGCGCCTTACGGAAAAGGCGCTACGTCGTTTGGCGAAACGGAATCCCGATTTGCGTCTTCCGCGACAGGAAAATCCCGTTCCGACGGTGGATTCCGAACGAATTTAGCAAATGTAACGGCGCACCCCGCATACGACAGCGCACGTATGTTTAGCCCAAAGGCCGGGAGGTCCGGCGGGTGGTGCCCACCGCGGGCGATCATCGCGCCGCGCGTGTAATGTGCGTGCACCCCACGTGGGTGTAATGCGCGTGCGCACCATGCGGGTGTAATGGCGGTAGGGGGGG
>JAEDLN010000257.1 GCA_016295275.1 Kiritimatiellia bacterium | reverse complement strand
TGGGGACATCGCGCCCTACCGCCAAGCCGCACGAGGGGGCGAGTGTGGGGCCCGCGACGGGGGGCGCGCGGCAAGGGAACATGCAAAGTAACGGGTTGTTCCATGGGTCGCGCGATGGAACTGAACCATGGGGGAGGGGAACTACGGCGAAAGGAATGGGTTTTGATAATGAATGAATTCTTTATGTTTCAATCAACATTCTTCTTTTTATACTTGTTTTTCGTGTTTGACTTTGTTATTCTTTGTTCCGGTTCCAAAAATTCCACTTTAAAATCAATAGGAAAAAACCATGAAAATCAAAAAGCTATACTACATGGAAAGCCACCTTGCCGGGCGGCAGTATTATGAAGCGGACGAAGCATGGGATCGGTTGAAGATTGGAACCCTCCTTCGTCTGGAGCGTGATTTGGACAATCGTTTCGACAGGCATGCGGTCGCCGTGATGTTGGACGTGACGACGGAGGGGAGCAAGAAACCGAAAGAAGTCACGGTCGAGACGTTTCACCTGGGCTATTTGCCGGCGCATGAAAACAAAGAAATTGCCGTGCTGCTCGAAATGGGATGGAACAATGTTTTCGAGTGCCGCATTTCGAAGATCGATCCGAGCGCGCATTATGAGAATCAGATCCGTCTGAAGATTTGCGTCAAGCGAAACGAGGCACAATAAAATCGGTTTCGGGTAGGTTTTGCCTGCCCGAAATCTTTTTTTGCGCCTCGGCGTTTGTCCGTTGAGATGGGCAAGCCGGGAAGCGGGACGTATGGGAAGGGATGTTGCGGGGAAGGATTGGCGCGGAATGAACCGCACGTATGTCCGAAGGGCGTCTTTTTTTGGGGGGGAGGGAAAGCGCTTGTTTTCAAGATTTTGAACGGAAGCGACTTGGAACCGTGATTGCGGAGGAGCGGGACGGATGGAAATCTGTTTGGGCGGGTTGCAGTTGCGGGGAGAAAGGCATAGAATTTCCACAGTTTTAACCAGTTGCCTCCATACGGGGGAGTATTTATGAAAATTACTGCAGACGAACTTCGCACACGCTATCTTGAATTCTTTCGTTCCAAAGGACATGCTGTCATTTCCGGCGCTTCTTTGATTCCGGAAAACGATCCGACGGTCTTGTTTACGACGGCAGGCATGCACCCGCTTGTTCCGTATTTGATGGGGCAGCCGCATCCGGCAGGGCGCAGGTTGACGGACGTCCAGAAGTGCGTTCGCACGGGCGATATCGATTCGGTAGGCGACTCTGCGCACTTGACCTTTTTCGAGATGCTTGGCAACTGGTCGTTGGGCGACTATTTCAAGAAAGAGGCGATTCAGTGGTCGTTTGAGTTTTTGACGACGCAGCTGGGTTTTTCACCGGAGCACCTGTATGTGACGGTATTCGGAGGCGAGGATGGCATTCCCGCCGATGAAGAAGCCGTTTCGATTTGGAAATCGGTCGGGGTTCCGGAGACTCACATTTTCCGTTTGAAGAAGGAAGACAATTGGTGGGGTCCTGCCGGGCAGACCGGACCGTGCGGACCGGATACGGAGATGTTCATTGACACGGGGAAGCCGAAATGTTCGGAAGGGTGTCGTCCGGGGTGTCACTGCGGCAAGTACATTGAGATTTGGAACAATGTTTTCATGCAGTACAACAAGAAGGCGGACGGTACGCTAGAGCCGCTTTTGCAGCACAATGTCGATACCGGCATGGGGGTCGAGCGTACGATTTGCATGATGAACGGCTATGAGACGGTGTATGACACGGATGTCTTCGTCCCGATTCTGGCGAAGATCCGGGAATTGAGCACGGCCGTGGATTGTTCGGAGGAAGAGAAAATTCGTTCCGAGCGCATTATTGCCGACCACATGCGCACATCGACGTTTCTGTTGGGCGACCAGAAGGGAAGTGTCGTTCCCGGCAATGTCGGCGCCAACTATGTCTTGCGCCGTTTGATTCGCAGTGCGGTACGCCATGCTCGCAAACTGGGCATTGCCGCCGGTTTTACGCGCGAGATTGCGCTTGTCATCATCGAAGAGTACAAGCACACCTATCCGGAATTGGATCAAAACCGCGAGAAGATTCTCAAGGAGCTTTTGCAGGAAGAAAACCGGTTTGGCAAGACGCTCGATGAAGGAAAGCGGGAGTTCGACAAGATTGCCGCCATCATGAAAGCGCATGGCCAGAACCAAATCAACGGGCGCACGGCGTTCAAGCTCTACGATACATACGGCTATCCGCTGGAAATGACTATTGAGCTGGCGGCGGAGAATGGCTTTACGGTCGATCGCGAAGGGTATGAAGCGGCTTTCCGTAAGCATCAGGAGCTTTCCAAGCAAGGCGAAGGCACTTTCAAAGCCGGCTTGGCGGATCATTCCGAGGCCACGGTTGCCCTGCATACCGCGACGCATCTTTTGCACAAAGCGCTCAAGCTTGTGTTGGGCGAGCATTGCAACCAAAAGGGTTCGAACATTACGCCTGAGCGGTTGCGGTTTGACTTCACCCATCCGGAAAAGATGACACCGGAGCAAATCCAGAAGGTTGAAGATATCGTGAACGAGCAGATTGCAAAGGATCTTCCGGTAAAGCGCGAGATGATGGCGCTTGACGAGGCTCGTTCCCAAGGGGCCACGGCGTTGTTCTCCTCGAAGTACGGCGAGCAGGTCAGCGTCTATACCATTGGCGATTTTTCGAAGGAAGTCTGCGGCGGACCGCATGTCGAGCACACGGGGGCGATGGGGCACTTCAAGATTTTGAAGG
>JAEDLN010000256.1 GCA_016295275.1 Kiritimatiellia bacterium | reverse complement strand
TTTGTGCTCCTATCCATCCCGTCCCTTCGCTCTTTGTGCCCCTTTGTGTTAAAAACAACCGCACCCCACGCTCCCCTCTCCTCGCTCCACGCTCGTGTCCCGTTGCGGTAGGGCGCGATGTCCCCATCGCGCCGCCGCGCCATCGGCGCGGTGCGCGGCTGGGTCTCCCGCCCCCTCGTGCGGCTTGACATCGCGCCCTCGCATCGCCCCTTGACCGTGCTCACCGCTCGTGTCCCGTTGCGGTAGGGCGCGATGTCCCCATCGCGCCGCCGCGCCATTGCCCGTGGCGGCTCGCCACCGCGGTGCGCGGCTTGGCAAGTAGCACACGCTGAGAGTTTTGCAGGGGGCGTCTCCGTGCGCCCCCTACCGCCTGCCGGGGCTCCCGGCCCGCGCAGGGTGCGGCGTCAACGCCGCCCCGTTTCGGCTCCGCCACCTCGCCCTGCGGACTGTCAATGGCCAAATGGGGAAAGCGCCCGAAGCGTACGGACGATTCCCGGCATCACCGACAAAACCTGCTGCACGTCTTCATCCGTATTGTAACGGCTGAAACTGAAGCGTACCGAACCATGCAACGAGGTAAACGGAACCTTCATGGCACGAAGCACATGCGAAGGCTC
The DNA here is from genome assembly GCA_016295275.1 of Kiritimatiellia bacterium. Taxonomy (GTDB): domain Bacteria; phylum Verrucomicrobiota; class Kiritimatiellia; order RFP12; family UBA3636; genus JAEDLN01. The sequence continues at coordinate 2,126 of JAEDLN010000256.1, read as the reverse complement.
CAACGAACCGCTCGTGCAGGCAGATCCGGACGATGCGCAAATGCCCGCGTCACTCAAATGATACAGAATGGCCTCGCCTTCAATGTACGGAAAACTGACATTCAAGGTATTGGGCAACCGAAACTCCAGACTGCCGTTCACGACCGTATCGGGAATTTCCGAAAGCCCCGCCTGAAGTCGGTCGCGAAGCGCACGAATGCGATCCAATTCGCCGGACCGCAACTCGCTCCCCGCCAATTCGACGGCCTTGCCCAAGCCAACAATATACGGAACATTCTCCGTGCCCGCACGACGGCTTTGCTCTTGATGACCGCCAAGCAGAAACGGCCGAATCGGCGTGCCGCGACGAATGTAGAGAACGCCAATCCCTTTGGGCGCATGGATCTTGTGCCCCGAAAAGGTCAGCAGATCGATGTCCGAATTCCGCACCGAGATGGGAACCTTCCCGACCGCCTGCGTGGCATCCGTGTGGAAAACGGCTCCAACCGCCTTTGCCATACGGGCACACTCGACAATCGGAAACAAAACGCCCGTTTCATTGTTCGCCCACATGAGCGTGACCAGCTTCGGTCCCGGCAAGGCCAATGCCGCGGCATACTCGTCCATGCGAAGCGTGCCATTGCCGTGCACACCGACACGAACCACGGTATGCCCCCGCTCTTCTAGCCGCTTGCAAGGCTGCAACACCGCCGGATGCTCGACAGCCGATGTAATGACCACCGTCGATTCTCCCAATGCCTCGACAACGCCGAAAATCGCCTGGTTATCGCTTTCGCTTCCGCAACTCGTAAAAACGATCTCCGCAGGAGTCTGCGCGTCCAAAAAGGCCGCTACCTTTTCACGCGCCTTCTGCACGTCCGAATGAACGGCGCCGCCAAACTGATGCATGCTGCTGGCGTTGCCATAGCGCTCCGTAAAAAAGGGCAGCATCTCCGCAACGACTTCGGGCGCAACCCGCGTTGTGGCATTGTTGTCCAAATAGCAAAGTCTCGATTCCGATTTGCCCATTGCCAAACCTCCCTTCCCTAGACAACCTCAACGACAATATCCTTGGAAATCGCGTCGCGAAGCTTCTTCTGGACCAACCCGTTTTTCGTGAAATTGGCGGCAATGCACCCCGCACAATGTCCGCGAAAGGCAACGATGACCTTGTCTCCCTGAATGTCGACAATCTCAAGATCGCCGCCATCGCGACGCAACATCGGACGAACCTCCGCCTCGATGACTTCTTCGATTTTCTTCATCTTCTGAAACTGCGTCATGGGCTTTTTCTCGTCCGTCGCACCAACAGGTTGCGCCGCCACCGGCGTCTCGGAACGACCTGCCTCGCGATCCAAAATCTTCTGGATCTCGCCCTTGCACTTTCCGCAGGCACCGCCCGCTTTCGTGAAGTTCGTGACGTCCTCGACCGTCGTCAGATGATTGACGCGAATTGCTTGCAGAATCTCGCTCTCATGGACATTGAAACACGTGCAGACTAACGGATCGTCCTTCAATTCGCGTACCGTGCAATCCCCCGTACGATAATTGTGGATCGCCGCTTCCAATGCCTCCATTCCCATTACGGAACAGTGCATCTTCTGCTCGGGCAAACCGCCAAGATAGGCCGCAATGTCCGCATTCGTCACCTTCGAGGCCTCTTCCAGCGTCATGCCCTTGATCATCTCCGTCAGCGCAGAAGAAGAGGCAATCGCACTGGCACAGCCAAAGGTCTGGAATTTCACATCGGCAATCTTTCCGTCCGGACCCAACTTGAACATCAATTTCAATGCATCGCCACAGGCAATGGCTCCGACTTCTCCGACGCCATCCGGATTTTCAAGCGTGCCGACATTGCGCGGATGATGGAAATGATCAAGAACCTTATCGGAATAATCCCACATAATACTTTCTCCTTTCGACTCCGGAAGATACCCCCACGGGATATGACCGAAGCGCACAAAATTCTACCACCCGGCAAAGATTTCCGCAATGCGCTGAAAACCACCGTCCCTCGCCGCAGTTCATTGCGCACTCCCGTCGCCCGCCCCCTCGCCGCACCGCCCCGTTGCCGTGCCCCCTCGCCGTGCCCCCTCGCCGTGCCCCCCTCGCCGTGCCCCCTCGCCGCACCGCCCCGTCGCCGTGCC
>JAEDLN010000255.1 GCA_016295275.1 Kiritimatiellia bacterium | reverse complement strand
GTATTGATGGCATCGCAAACCAAATCCGTATTGAGGGCTTCAAGGATCGTCTTGCCAACGAGAATCTCGGAGGCCATGGCGGCAGAGTGCGTCATGCCAGAGCAACCGATCGTCTCGACAAGGGCTTCCTCGATGATGCCGTCCTTGATGTTCAGCGAGAGCTTGCAGGCTCCTTGCTGAGGGGCGCACCAACCAATACCGTGCGTCATGCCGGAAATGTCTTTGATTTCCTTGGCCTGAACCCATTTCCCTTCTTCGGGAATGGGAGCCGGGCCATGGTTACACCCCTTGGCCACAGGGCACATATTCTGAACTTCCTGGGAATAAATCATGTGTTCTCCTTGAAATATGAAGTCGCACACACGTGCGATTTGATTCGTCAATTTTATGGAAAAGACGCCCCGATTGCAAGCCAACTTGTCCCAATCCGGAAAAATCCCGCACCGAAAGCCCCTTTTGCCAAGCCGGAAAACAGCGAAAACCAATTCCCGAACGACCCGAAGCCGAAGAACGCCCGACTTGCCCGCACCCTATCTCTTTGCTATGCTTCGGTTAATGGATTTGCCGACCCGAACCGTCCCTTCTTTTCTCGCCGTCATGCTTCACGTTCTACTCCTTCTCCTCGCCTTCGCTATTCTCCCGGCAACCCCCGCACGGGCTGCCACGATTACCGTCTCCGGGACCGCCGAACAGACCGGAAAACTCTCCGTCAGTTTTCAAAATCTCCGCGGCGACGCCTCCACCGCCGCCCAGGAATTCATCTCCATTCTGCGCAACGATCTGTCCCTCAGCGGTTATTTCCGTCCCACCGATCAGACGCAAGCCGCCGTCACGCTCGATGGAATGGTCCGCGGCACCCCGTCCGGAATCGCCGTCTCGCTCCGCGCATCGTGGCTCGCCGATACGCGCACCAACCAGTGGCAGCAACAGGCCGATTTCCGGCAACTCCGCGATGCCGCCCACTCGCTCGCCGATACGCTGATCCGGGAAATCACCGGCAACCCCTCCATGGCATCCTCCAAAATCCTCTTCATCGGCCGCCGCGGCGGTTCCAGCGAGGTCTATATCTGCGATGCGGATGGAGCCGGTATCCGCCAACTGACCTCCGATCGCAAACCGTGCCTTTCTCCCAACTGGATTCCCAATCGCAACGCATTTACCTATACGTCTTGGATCTCCGGTGTCCCCGCCGCCTATACGGTAAATATCAACGACAATCGCCGTTCCCGCCTCTCCGCCAAGCCCGGCATGAACCAGGGCGCCGTCGTTTCGCCGCATGGCGATCGCGCCGCCATCATCCTCTCCTACGCCGGAACCGTCGATCTGTATCTCGTCAATGCGCGCGACGGACGCCTTCTCGATCGGCTGACGCGCCAAGGCGGAAATGAGGCCTCCCCGTCGTGGTCCCCCGACGGACGCTCCATCGTCTATGTCACCGATAGCGGCAAAGTCCCCCACTGCGTCATCCAATCCCTTTCCGCCGGCAGTCAGCCGAAACGGCTCGTTTACGCAAACTCGATCCGCGAAAACGTGGCGCCCGAATGGGGCAACAACGGCAAAATCGCATTTTGCGGCCGAACCGCCGGACGCTACTGCATCTATACCATCGACGCCAAAACCGATCCCCGTCTGGCCGTTCCAACCCTCGTTTCTCCAAATGACGGTTGCGACTACGAAGATCCTTCCTGGGCCCCCGACGGACGGCATATCGTCTGTACCCGTACCGCAAACTACCGGAAATCGCTCGTTGTTCTGGATACCCTTGGCGATCCTCCGCGCCCCCTCTTCAACGTTCCCGGCGAGTGGTACCTTCCGTCTTGGTCGCAAAACAATGTTTCGCTCATGCCCTAACTCCCGCCGCACGTGCGATTTCCTCTCTTTTTTCTTCCCACCCTGATTGCTTTTTCCGTTTTTTTGCGGTATCCTTAGCCGAAATGAAAGCCAATACACTTCTTTTCTCTGCCCTCGCTCTCAGCCTCCTCCTTTCCGCAGGTTGCCGTAGCACCAAACCCGATGATCCCGGTTTCGACGACACCATTGGAGGCGGCGACCTCATTGGATCGTACGACGACTTGAATGGCGTCGGCGACGCTCCCCTCTCCGGCGATCGCTTCGATCAGCTCCCCCCCGTTGCGGCCCCCGCCAATATCGCGCCGCTCTACTTCGATTTCGGACAGTCCGTCATTCCTCCCATGGAATCCGGCAAACTCGATGCCGTGGCGCAATTCCTCTCCGCCAATCCGACCGTCGTCTTGGTGGTGGAAGGACACTGCGATGAACGCGGTACGAACGAATTCAATATCTCCCTCGGCGAATTCCGCGCACAAGCCGTCCGCAACGCCCTCGCCGAACGCAGGATCGATGCCGCCCGTATCCAAACCATCAGCTACGGTGAAGAACGCCCCGCAAACCCCGGACACAACGAATTCGCCTGGAGCGCCAATCGTCGCGCCGAATTCGCCTTCTATCAAGGGAAATAACACCTCGGTTCAAGCAACCCATCCAACGAAAAAGACCGGCAATCGCCGGTCTTTTTCGTTTTTCCCCATCGCGCCTCCCCGCGCCCATCGCTGCGCCGCTCCCCGCGCCCACCGCCGCGCCCACTCTCGTGCCCCGTTGCCGTGCGCACCGCCCGTGCCCCCTCGCGCTCCACGCCGCGCCCCACGCCCATGCCCCGTTGCCGTGCGCACCGCCCGTCCCCCGTTGCGGTAGGGCGCGATGTCCTCATCGCGCCGCCACGCCACCGGCGCGGTGC
>JAEDLN010000040.1 GCA_016295275.1 Kiritimatiellia bacterium | reverse complement strand
CTGGGATTCAGGTTGGTCTGATTAACTCCTTCGGTGAAAATGGCGACAGGCTTGTCTTGCCGCTTGTCAACGCGAGATTCTAACGAGTGGCGTCGGATTTCAATCGTTTTTGGTTGCTTTGTGGTGACTTTGCGCAGTCCGTGTGCTACGCTTACGTCGTGGACGGACGCTTGGACACGATCACGGTCACCAACGCGCAGGGGCGCGTGGCTTGTCCGCGGATTGGTTTTCGGAAACATAGAGGTTCTCGATGACAAATAACTCGCTCTTTCCCTGTTTGTTGGTCGCATTCCTTTGTGGATGTGCTTCAACCGAACCTCCGCCGATTGCAATGTCCTTGCAAAAACTCGACGCAGGTAATCGTCATGCGGTTTTCAAAAGACCGAATTACACGCTCTCGTGGGTGTCGGATCAGACTTTTGAATATCCCCGGAACCCGCCAGACGTTTGCGCAGATCAAATCGACTTGGTTTCAGTCGATTTCCTGTTGTCGATTTCAAACAATTCCTCCGAGAAGGTCTGGTACTATCACGACGGCTGTTCATGGGGGTATGAGTCAATGTCGCTAAGAGCTCTTGTTGGAGGAGACCGATATGACATTTCTCGGGCGGACGGCACATGGTATCGGAATTTTCCGATGGTGGAAGCAATTAACCCCGGAGATACGATAATCTGGCCGGTTTCTCTCGACACGCGATTGTGGAATAATTTACCACCCGGGTTGCGATGGCAGGGAGGAATGGTTCAAATCGTCTTCGACGGCAACTTCTTCCATGACGAGCAATGTCGGTCGCCGATTTCGAACAATCCGATTGCATCATCATGGTTGCATGTTGTCCCAGAGGATCTTTCGCCCTTGTGACGGGCATTTGTTCATCTCCGCATCCATGCGATCCCGGTTCCTCTGAAATAAACCGTTTTCGCCGTCTATCTGATTGGCAACGACCAGGTCGTTTCTTTCAATAACACCAAGCCATATCTCCCAAGGCGACTCCTCCCCTATTGTCTTGCGAAATCCCCGTATACCGTTGACACGAGGAACGGCAGACAATGCGCGTGCGATTTTCGCGTGCGCAACGGCGGTAAGGCGCATTGCTTGGCTGCCACAGCCCGTGGGGGCTCCCCACCCTCCCGACCCGCCCAGCTCCTCGGCCCGCCGCTTCCCGCCGCGCATCTTCGCTCGACTCAACGTTTGTCTTCCGATTGCGGAACTGATAGAATCTGCGAAATGAAATGGATTTCCGCCATTCTTCTCATCGGCGCGGCGATAGTCGCCTCGGCTTCACCCGCGTCGGCGGCGATGCCGCTCTCGCCGTCGGACATGACCGCGGCGCTGGAACGGAAGATCGTATCCGGCGTAGGTATCATGTATCCCGGTTCCGACGCGGAGAGTGCGACAACTCCCGCGCTCGCCCTCCTCGATGCGGAATGGCCCGACCCGTTCCTGGATCGGATCGGCGAAACGATCTCCGTGCGCATTTCCTCAACCACGGGATACTACGAGTTCACGGACGAGTCCGGCAGCGTCTTTTGGATCGAAGTCCCGGTGGCGCCCCTCACATGGAACTGGGTCACTCCATTCCTTAGGCCCTATGATCCGCCGACCCAAGACTTCTCCCTCATCGCCCCGTGGCACCTTGCCGACCGATGGAGGCTTTCGACCGAAGCGCTTGAGGAGCTACGCGCGGTTCCGCCTCTTTTCCGCTCGCTCCCGCTACGCTCGACGGCCGGGACCAACGATGTGACGAACCTCTGCTTCACGGCATTCGCGTTCACGGAGACCAATCTCTACTTCACGGCGGCGTGGCCGACGAACAATGCGCTTCCCGGCAACGTTCTGGACCTCTACTGCTCGACGAGTCGGCTCGACCGGTTTCCGTTCCTGCTTTCCTCGCAGCCAGCCACGAACCCACCGGTGTCGTTTACCCTCCATCCGACATTCGTTCCCAACTGGAACGTCGCCACGGCGCACGTCCACGACGCGACCTGCCCCGTTGCGACGAACATCGTCCTCTCGCCGCTCGACGGCACGACGGTCTACACAAACGTCGCCTACGGATGCGCTGTCGCCGATTTCCCGGGCGAGGCCGCGTTCTTCCGGCTCGGAACGCGCGTCGACACCGACGGCGATGGCCTCGCGGACGCCTACGAACTTTATGTGACCGGAACGAGCACTAACGCCGTCGACACCGATCTCGACGGTCTTTCCGACTCCGTTGAAATCACCTACGGAACGGATCCCAACGCCCCGGACTCCGACGGCGACGGACTGCCGGATGACGAGGAGGTCCTGCTACTTGAGACGAACCCGCTCGCCGCCGACACGGATGGTGACGGGCTTTCCGACCGGACCGAGGTCGGCGCAATTTCAACCGTCGAATACCAGTGGATCGACTCCGGAGCCGCACCGAATCTTCTTGCCGTCGGCGGGGATGACAACGGCATCTGGACGTTTTCCCTTTCGTCCCCGTTCGTCGGCGATGGAGTCTCGCACCATCGTATTGCCGTTGACACCAACGGTGTCGTGTTCCTTCTGGAGCCTGGAGGATCCGTAACGAACGCCTATCCCGCTCCGCAGTCCCTCTCGACTTGGACGAACAGTCCCGCGCACATTACCTTGGCCGCCCTCTGGTGCGCGTTGGAGAGCGATTCGGATTCCGCCTTGCGCTTCTTCGAGACCGCTGGAGCATCGGTTGTGGAGTTCGATGGGTTCCTGCTTCCGGTCGTGCAGCGCGGAGGAGGAGGGCTTCGTACGGAGCTATCCCGCCGTGCGTCCTTCCAGGTCGTGCTTCCGCACACCGTCCACAATACGCTCGACGTGTACTACCGGGAGATCCCCAAGGGCGGTATCTCCGCAGGGGCCATCGTCGGCGTACACAACCGCGACCGCGGCTACTTCCTCCTCCCCGGGGGGCGGTGCACGCTGCCGCGCCCCGGCGATCCGGATATTGACCTCGGTTCCGGTCGCGGTTTCCGTTATCATCTCGGACTTGGTACGAATCCTCTCCTCGCAGACACCGATGGTGACGGGCTCAATGACGGCGAGGAATTCGACACCGGGACCGATCCGCTGGACACGGACACGGACGGGGATGACGTTCCCGACGCAGAAGAGACCGAGGCCGGAACCGACCCGAACGATCCGGCGGACAAGGTGGGATACCAGTCGGGGGCGGTTCTTGGGAATGGGAGGCAGGGCGTTCCCGTAACATTTCAGCAGACGTTTTTCGTCGATCGGAACGCTTCGGCTCTCGTCGGCGTTTGGGTGGCGAGCGAAGAGTTTCCTCAATACACGGAAAACCAGTCACAGTTTAATGACACGCTTCGTTGGAGTCTTTCCACCAACGGAGTCTATTTCCAGACGGGCGTAACCAACGTCAATGCGCTCCATTCGCAGTTCGTCGCTTCTTCCAATGCCAACCATCACGTACAGGGAATGCTCATCGACTCGGCTCCCGTCGACATCGCCTGGTGCTTCCTATCTGCGCCTACGAATCAGGATTTGGAAGTAACCTTGGACTTCGAGGTGACGAATGTTTCGGATGGCGCTCTTCCCAGTACGATGATGGCTGCCGTCTACCCGCTCCGTGTCGTTCAGGCAAACTGGCCGGACTCGGAGACGACGACCGATTTCGGGAATCGTCATGCAAAGCGGATCTTTCGCAATGGCATTGCCTATGTGACGGGCGAACCCGCCGCCCCCGCGCTCACGGCACAGTTCCAAGGATTGCCGGATTTCGTCGAAATCGGATGGGCGATGGGACTTCATTCGGAGCGAACCGAACGAGGCACCAACGACAATCGTCGCGTTCCCGCCTCCCACTGGACTTTCCTTCCGGGCAACCAAGCCTGGAACATCGAATCCGCGTTGAACGAGATCATCGGTGGGGTCGCGACGCTCGACGTTGTGAAAGATGACCATCTTGCCGGATATACGCAGTTTTTCATTCGCGGAAAGAATCCGCAGGACGAGGATGTGGAGAATTTCCTGCCAACTGTCGTCGATCCCCATTTTTCTAGAATCGCAGGGCCGATTACCCGGCATGAGAGCCGCCAAGGCCGATACATCTACAACCAATTCAATGCAAGGACCGTTAACCGGGAGAAACCCAATCTCGGCCCTCCGGAAGGTTGGGGAATCGCACAATTGGATCGATCCGGTCAGAACGGTGTTGAGACAACTACGGCAGAAGTCTGGAACTGGAAGACGAACTTGGTTTCCATGGCAAAGTTATTTGTCGAAAAACGCAATACGCATTTGAGGTTCATTGCCAACTTTCGTTCCAAGTACGGTTCTCATGCGAATTGGGTCGAGCCTCCGTCCGATGTGGAGATTGCCGAAGGTTCCAATGTTAGGCTCGATTCTGATGAGTGGGCGGAAATCATCCTTTACAATGGCGCCAGGGGTGTTCCCGTAACGACGTTCATTTCAGGCGGCACCACCAACAAAGTTCAATCGCCTTGGATTTTCAATCCAGAAGCGACCGACCCGTCTCTGAGATGGCAGTTGCACGACAATCAGAACAATTACGCACACCTAATCAGTGGTGAAATCGAACGAGGAGAGACGAATGCAAGACAATAAATTGAGACTGCTTCTGGCCAGCCTGCTGGTAATGTCGGCTGTGAACGATTCAGTGATCGCGCAAACTGCGGTAGCAAGCGACTCATTGAAAACGATGGCCGACGCCCTTCCAATGGAAGTGGACATTCTCGGACGATACCTTTTTTCGCCCGTTTTCTTCCCCGAGATTGGTTCCGACGTTTTCGTTTGCGAAGTCGACTATGCAAAATCGGGGGGGCGCTTCTGCTTCGCAACAACCAACGGCTCCGTTCGAGTTCTAGGGGACGCAACGGGTGGCTTTGTTGGTGTTTATGAGGTGTTTCCGGATGAATGGTATGTGGTTTCGAAGTTCGGAGAGGCATCGGCTCTGGCCTCCATTCCATTCCGACGCTGGCGTGACGGACTGGATGAGGCCGGTCTGAACGTCATTTCCGACATTTCCATCTATCGATTCGGAGGTGGGATGGTATCCATCGTAGCGTCCTCATCTCTTCCCGGATTAGTCTGTTCGCCGGATTTCTCTTCGCTGGAGCGCCTGGACTGGTATTCTGCTCGTCGTTCAGGGTCAAACGAATGGACCTCGACCATCCTACCCAACAAGGTTGAGAACTATAGTCGCATTGATGACGATCCCCTTTTTGGCGACCCGACCATCCGAGGCGGCTTGCAAAAGACGAGCACTGGAATCTCGCTCGGAATTACAACGCCCGCCGATTATGAGTCTGGTCTCAATTCGGTTCTTTCAAACCAGTTTTTTAAGGCGTTCCCAACTACGGCTAGAGTCGTTTCGGATGTAGCCGATACGGCTCATACACCCTTTGTCTTGATTTCGACTGGGGAAAATGAAGGCACGGACGGGGAACTTTGGTCTGCCTATATCTGGGACGGAGAACAATGGACGCAGCCGCCCTCGGATGGTTTCGAGTGCGCCTCCGGACGATGCCCGGCTTCATTTAGGGCGCATACGAACGATTTTTATCGGTTGACTCTTAACGGGAAACCGCCACGATTGGTTGTTCTTCAGAATCGAGAGGGACAACTCCGCGAATTGTTTTGGGAAGCGGCGCTCGGTTCAAAGTTCAAACTATGGAATTTTCAAAATGGACTCCCCTACTCAGGCTATATGGAAGTCTTCGGTCTGCCGAAGACGCCTCGCTCGTTTCTTCAATCGCTGGAAGCCAGCTCCCCATTCCGCCGCTTGGAGCGCGTTCTTCCTCGGCCGCTGTCGCCATGAAAATCAAGAAGACTCCGCAGTGACTTGAGGAGTCTTCTTGATTCTTTTCCGTCATTTTCAATTTTGGCGATTCGTGGTTCGCCACGCATTCCATCCGAAAATCTGGCAGTAGTTTCCGAAGCGGCGGACGCGGTTCATGAAAAAAAATACCTTCTCGGGTCCCATGCTCGGAACTCGACCTGGGCGACGCTCCAGCCCGTCTCCGCGACGGAGTTCTCCTCCCCGCTCGAGCCCCTTCCCGGGCTCCGGCTCTTCCGTCGGATCGAGACGACGGTATAAAAGGGACCCTTCTGTATAAGCTTTGTACTCGTTGGTTGACGCAAGAAATGCTTTTGCGGTATTTATTTTCGTTCTTATGATGCTTTCTCCTTCTATTGTCATCGGATCAATTGAAATGGCAAGAAAATGGCGTTGGTATTTTGCGTTAATATCGTGCATTACAGAGTTGCTATTGCTTCCAGTTTGGTTTTTCATTGTGTTTATGATAGGACTTCTTATTGAGGGGGGAGATTGATATGACATTACACAATGCCACCGCCTTACGGCGTTCCTTACATTCGATAATCCAATATTTGGCCCTTATCGTTGCGCAAGTCCTAGTTGCGGTGATTATGACAGTGATTGCCAATAAATTCGATGTCCGCTATTTAGGCGATGCCACGATATTGCTCTGGATTATATTGTCAATTCTGTTTTGTTCTGTTTCCTCTGCCGGAATTGTTACGAGGCTGCTTTTGGCCATCCTTTCCTTCTTCGTTTCGACTGGTATTTATTCGCTATTTCTTTTGGTCTACAAGCGATACACATGAAAATCCGACAAAGGTGCAAAAATGAAGAGATTAATAAAACTGATACTCGTCTGTGTTTTACGATGTCGTTAACAATTTATGCGTTGTTTTCGTGAGACATGGCGTAGTCCGCAAAAGTAAACGCACCGAATCCGAAGCGTTTACTTTCGCAAACTACGGAACAGCCGTTTCATACCTGGAAACAGTTGAAAATGTTTACGGAAATATCGCTTTCTGCTACGATTCTTGAAAACAACGAGATTTGCCATGCGGTCTTTTTTACATATCCTTTTGATCGGTCTTTTGGGCCTCTCCGTCTCCGGATGCCGTGAACACATCCCGGAACAACCGGATATTTTGCTGGTGACGGTAGAAGGAAATCTGAAAGCACCGGAAGATTCCCGTACGTACACGAAACGTACGCTCGTCCCCGTTTCCCCGGAAACGCTGCCATCGGCCGCATCCGTCCTGACCGGACTTTTTCCGCCTCAGCACGGGCTTCGGACCGATGGTGTCGGATGCCTCGATCCGTCCACGCCAACGCTGGCAACACGCTTAAAACAATCCGGATACGATACCGCGGCCTTTTTGTCCACCATCGCCTTGGCCCCGACCCATGGCCTGAATATCGGTTTCGACACCTACGATGTCTGCATCGCGACCACAAACGCACGCCAGCATTTTACGCGTTCGCCCGCACAAGTCGTTGAGGCGGCGTCGACCTTTTTGGATCGCCGGAAACAATCGAACCGCCCCCTCTTTCTGTGGCTCCACTTAACGCCGTACGCCGGCACGTCCCTGACCAACCGCTCGGAAACCGCCACCGCCGCAATCAAGGAACTAGCCCGGATTTCGGAACGCTTTCCAAAACACGCGCAAATCCTCATCGTCCCGCTCTTCGGACTCGGTATGGACCCCGATTTTCGCGGGCTGGATCTCGAAGATCCGATGCTTCCTCCCCGTGCTTATCTCTCCGGCGTAAAGGCATCTCCGCTCGGTATTGCGGAAATTCCCTATTCCATCGGTCTCGATTCCAATCCTCCCAATTTCCGATACACGGAATCGATCGTTCCATGGTACGCGTTTCGGTTGCCACCCCTGCAAAAACTCCAGGGCGGCGAAATCGATACGAAAATCTCCGTCCTGGAAGGTCTTGCTCCCGTCCGCCCCCTCCCTCTGGCTCACCAGGACGCCGCAATGGTGCTTCGGGCAAACGGACACCTCGGCGAGGGACTCGTCCCTCCCTACACGAACGGGCCCGCACGTGTCGCGCTTGGATCAAATGATTGGTCGCGCGTCAACCGCGCACGCGTCGCATTTCAAGCATTCGCAAACAACGCGACCAATCGCACGGAAATCCTCCGCGCTCTCGTGAAAACCGATCCGGATGTTCCCCTATTTTACCATCTGCTCGGCGAATCGTTCTTGCGCGATCGCGACTTGACCTCCGCCTGCAACGCTTTCCAGAAAAGCGCCGATCTCGGCTACAATATGGTGCTCGCCAATCGTCTGCAAGCCCAATGCCACGCCCTTATTGGAAATATTCCGGCCGCCATCGACCGCGCCGAATCCGCTTTCCTCGTGAACGAGGAAGATCCAAAAACACGGTTGGAACTCGCCCGTCTTCTGTTGCAGACCGGATCGGTCTTGATTCGTTCTCAACAGTACGAAAGCGCGGAAAACTGCCTCTCCCGGGCATTGCTCCTCGAACCGAAAAGTCCTGCGATTCAAACCGAATTGGCGATCTTGCAACTGGCAACCGGTCAAACCAATGCCGCTATTGTCCGTTTGCGGGATATCGTGAAGCAGTATCCAAAGGATAAACGGGCAGCCCGTCTCCTGCAATCCATCACCAATCCGTAACCGCCGTCCGCCATTCCCATCCAATCCCGAAACATACGCCTGTCATGACACTCCGCGAAGAAATCCTCTCCCTGAAGAATGAGCGCAAGGCAATCCTCCTGGCTCATAACTACTGCCCCGACGATGTGCAGGAAATCGCTGACTTCACGGGCGATTCGTTGCAGCTTTCGATCCAAGCCGCCAAAACAAAGGCTCCCGTCATCGTTTTCTGCGGTGTCCGTTTCATGGCAGAAACGGCAAAGATTCTCTCCCCCGACTCCATTGTCCTGCATCCCGTTCCCGATGCAGGTTGCCCAATGGCGGAAATGGTGAACGCCGAACGGATTCGCGCGTTCCGCCAATCCCATCCGGACCACATGCTCGTCGCCTATGTCAATACAACGGCCGAAACAAAGGCGGAGGTCGATATCTGTTGCACGTCGGCAAATGCCGAGCGGATCGTCGCCTCCATCCCGGCAGATCGGCCTATCCTCTTTCTGCCCGACCGGAATCTCGGCGCGAATATTTCCCAAAAATTGAACCGCCCGATGGAACTGTGGCCGGGATTCTGCCCGATTCACGATCGGATTACGGTCGAAGACGTGAAAGCCGCCAAAGCCGCACACCCGCATGCACGCTTCCTCTGCCATCCAGAATGCCGTCCCGAGATCGTTGCCCTCGCCGATGAAGCCCTTTCGACAGGCGGTATGATTGCCCGTATCTGCAACGCAGAAGAATCCGAATTCATCATCGGAACGGAAAGCGGTATTCTCCATCGCCTCTCTATCGATGCCGCCGGTAAAAAACTCTACCCGCTGGCACCGCCTCCCGTCTGCCCGGATATGAAGAAGCTGTCACTGGAAGCAATTCGGGATTCCCTTCGCTCCAATACGCCGGAAATCAAACTTTCCGCAGACATCATCGAAAAGGCCCGCAAGCCGATCGAACGAATGCTTGCCCTATAGGATTCTGCCGAAATCGCAAGCCCGGAAAAGCTCCCCATCCGAAATGGAATGGGAGTTTTTCGTCGTTTTAGGAGCCTTCCGCCAAAACCGAGCGAATGGACCAATTCCGCTGTTCCAACCGCCGCTCCGCAATCGCCTCAGGACAATCGGCAAGCAAGGAGACGATCCGAATCATTCGCGCACGGAGCTTGCGGTTGGTTGGCTTCAGATTCACCATCAAATTGCTGATGACATGCCCCGTTTTGACCATTGCACCGGTAGAAATCATGTTCAAAACCAGTTTCTGGGCGGTTCCCGCTTTCATGCGCGTGGATCCCGTTACGGGCTCGGGTCCGGTCGGCGTATAAATCACAATATCCGATGCGGCTGAAATCGGCGCATCGGCATTGCTCGTTACGGAAACGGTCGTCGCCCCGGCCGCATGCGCCGCACGAAGAGCCCCGAGCACATAGGCCGCGCCGCCCGAGGCCGAAATACCGATGACAATGTCCTTTGCGCAAACACCATTCTCCCGGATGGCCTTTGCACCATCTTCGGCAGAATCCTCCGCGCCTTCCGATGCTTTTACAAGGGCAGAGGCTCCTCCCGCCAAAACCGCAACCACTTGCTCGGGAGCCGTACCATAGGTCGGAGGACATTCCGCCGCATCTTGCGCCGCCAACCGACCGGATGTCCCGCAGCCCACGTACAGAATGCGCCCGCCATCCGTCAACGCGGCAGCCGCCGCGTCAATGGCACGGGCAATCGACGGAAGCGCCGGCGTCAACGCTTCCACCGCTACCCGGTTTTCTTCCTGAAAGACGGATACCATTTCCTCGGACGACATGCGATCGAGCAACAGGGTGCGTGGATTCCTTTTTTCCGTATCAAGCATGGGGTGTGATTTCCAAAGAAGATGAAGAAAAGAGGCGGCGGGCATGGCGTAAAGCCCCCTCCGCAGGCGTCAACGACGGAAGATAAAAGCGAAATCCGGAAAAGCGCTCCGTCAAGAGGGAAACCAGCCGCGGAAAGACGGCTGTGGCAATACCGCCGGAAAAGAGTACCGACCGGATGGGAACCGGAGAGAGGCAGACAAGATCGTCAATCGCAGCCGACACCTCTTCCGCCAGATCCCGGACGAGACGCATTTGTAACGCAGACGGACAAACCGACGGATCGAACGCAAAGCGGGCAAAGGTCGCAACATCGCGAATCGGCATGTTCAACAAGCGGTCAAGAGCCCCTGTCAATGGTGTGGCGTCTTCAAGCGATAGACTCCTCCTGACCGCCTGCAAAAGCGGCGACGGCGACTGTTCTGCGCCGCCACCTTGCCGAAGTTCGTCTTCACGCAGGGCTTCGCGCAAAATCTCCCGCCCAAGGGCATACCCGGACGCCGATTGCTCAAAACGACCTCCCCAACCGCGAACCCGCAGAAGCGGCGCGTCATACGCCGTTCGCGCAAATGCGGAAAAGCCCGTTCCCGATAAAATGCAAATCGCCGCTTCCGGTAGCTCCGGTGCCGCTTCCAATACGGATACGACATCGGAACCGACCCGGACCGGGGCCGAAAATCGAGCCGACAGCAGAGTCTCGAGACGCCGCGAATGTTCGCCTGTGAGAGCACCGGCTACCGCCGCGAAAATGCCGCAGACTTCCCCCTCTTTCCAGAGTCCCGAAATCGCTTTTTCCAAAAGCCCGGCAGACGCTTCGATTCCGACGAAATTCGGATTGGCTCCTTCCGGAAGCTCGACCTCCGAAAGAATGTCGCCCGTTGCAGTTCCCAATAGACCATGCACATGGGAGCCGCCCGCATCCAAACCAATCCATAGAGGGCTAGACATCGCCCGCCTTCACTCCATTTTCCATGACTTCAAGCGCAAGCCGCTTGATGCCGGCCAAATCAAGCTTTCCCGTTCCCAAAAGCGGAATGTGATCCACCAAATGGTAGTCGGCCGGCGCGGGACGCCACAAATTCGGCAGATCCATTTCGGCGATGACATGCTGCAAATGCTCCGCCGTACCGCATTCCTTCGTGAAGAGAACGACAAGCTTCTCTCCTTTGCGATCGTCCGGAACGCCCGTAACGGCCAAGGCATTCTCCGGAAGCTTGGCTCCTTTGACAAACGCCTCCTCAACGCCGACATGCGGCACCATTTCGCCTCCGAGCTTGGAAAAACGCGAGAGTCGATCGGTCAAGCCAATGAAGCCGTCTTCATCGATAAAGGCAATGTCGCCCGTGCAATACCAGCCATTCTTGATGACTTCATCGGTCAAGTCCTTGCGCCCGAAGTAACCTAGCATGACATTCGGTCCGCGCAAATACAGCAACCCCGACTGGTTGGGCCCCAACTCCTCTCCCGTATCCGGATCCACTACCTTCATGGCAATGCCCGCACACGGCAACCCCGTTCGCCCGTCCTTGTATCCGGCTTGAACGACTCCGCCACCTGTCCCATTCGGTACGCTGACCGCAATGCCGGGCGAAAGCTCCGTGGCACCATACGCCTCCAGGGGGCGAATGCCAAACTTTTCCACATACGCGTCAATGAGGCTTTGCTTGAGCTTTTCTCCACCGGCCAACACGATTTTGAGCGTCTTGAAATCATCTTTCGTGGCACGCCGCAAATACAGCGACAGAAATGTCGGCGTTCCCCAAATCATCGTGGACGCTTTGGTGCGAATGATGTCAATGATGACCGGCGAGTCCAACGGATTTGTATGGTATGTGACACGGACATTCGTCAACAACGGATACCAAAGGCAGCCCATGAGTCCAAACGAATGGAAAAACGGCAATGCGGCCGTAATGTGATCTTCGCGACTTGTTGCAAGAAGCATGCGCAGACTCTCGACTTCCGAAAGAATGTTGTGCTGGCTGAGCATGACGCCCTTCGGCTCTCCCGTGGAACCGGACGAAAAGATAATCGTGGAGAGCGAATCGGGTGCCGTTCGATCCGAGGCAACCATCCACCGGTACGGCAAGAAAATCGCCGCCAATGCCGCGGAAATCTTTTGCCGCTTCGTAACGCCCTTCATCAAGTCTTCCAGAAAGACATAGGAGCCTTCCGGAACCGGCAAATCCGGAAAACGTTCCACAAACTTTTTGCTCGTGAGTATCGTCCGGATGTCGCATTGCTGAATCGCAGAGGCAAAGGCTTGCTTGCCAATGGTGAAGTTCAAATTGACCGTACACTTGCCAAGCAGGGCTACCGCCAAATTGCAAAGCACATTCGGACAGCAGGCGGGCAGCAAAATGCCAATGTGAGCCTGGGAATGCGTTCGTTTCCGAAGAGCACGCGCCAAAATCAGCGAGGCAATCAACAACTTTCCCCATGTAAACGACATTCCGGACGTATCATCGCAGAAGGGACGACGAAAGTTGCTGCGGCAAACGGAAACGACCGCCTCGGCTACCGAATGATGCTCATCTTTCCGTGCGTTGAAATAATCGCACGAAAGCTCCATGACGGCATTGCGGACGCGAAAGGCCGGCGTATCGGTCGGCAATGGTTTCCCAAAAAGAATCGTGACCGGATAGCGTAAAAAGAGCCCCCGCCACCATCGCTTCAGAAGCCGCCCGGAATAATACGAATACATCGTTCCCCACGAGCCGCCCATGTAGATGGGGATGAGGGGAACTTTCGTATTGCGGGCAATTTGCTCAAACCCGCGTTTGAACGCCCGAATCGTCCCCGTCCGCGTAATGCCGCCCTCCGGGAACACGCAGACCAGATAACCTTCGTGCAATGCCTTGCGGGCATCCAATAGAGAGGCGGCAATCTTGCGCGGACTGTCCGTTTCATGGATGGGAATGACGTCATATTGGGGCAAAACGATCCGGCAAAACCAATACTGCTGCAACTTCTCGAGAACCGCAGATGACATCATGAAACGAATGCGACGGTGCGTCGTCGTCCCCAATAGCAACGCGTCCGTGTAGCTGGCATGGTTCGCAATCAGCATCGCCGGTCCCTCCAGTGGCACGTTTTCTAGCCCAATCGTGCGGACTCGATAAAAAAGCCGGACGAAAAAGGTCACGAGCATGCGAACGCAAAAATCGCGCAAGGTGTGAAATACGCCGATACTCAACAGAAACGAGAACAGCGCAATCAAAACAAAACGCACCGCCGGCGAAACGCCCATCGAACTCCAGCCGCCAAAGAAAAGCGCACCCAAAATCGCACCCGCC
>JAEDLN010000039.1 GCA_016295275.1 Kiritimatiellia bacterium | reverse complement strand
AGCAGTGGCAACCTCTATCCTGATCGGAACCGGAGGATCTGCCGGTTGCGAGGGTCCGATTACGCAAATCGGCGCCGGATTCGGTTCCATGCTGGCCAATGCCTTGAAACTCTCCGTCAGCTCCCGTCGAAAGCTGATGGCCGCCGGTATGGGAGCCGGTGTCGCCGCCCTCTTCCACGCGCCGCTCGCAGGTGCCATCTTCGCCGCCGAACTGCTCTACCGCGATCTCGATCTGGAATACGAGGTGCTCGTCCCCTCTATCGTCGCCTCCGTCACCAGCTATTCCCTGTTTTCATGGGTCTTTGGCTTCCGCCCGCTGTTCGATACGCCGCAGGTCAACTACGACCGCCCTGCACAACTCGTGCTCTATATCGTCCTCGCAATCATCCTTTCGTATGGCGCCCGCTTCTATACGTGGTGTTTCTATACGACCCAGGAAAAATTCGCAAAATCCCGACTCCCCGTTTGGGTGCGCCCCGTCATCGGCGCCCTCGGAACCGGATTGATCGGCGTGCTTTTTGTCCGAGCCCTCGGTTCCGGATACGGAACAATCCAGTGCGCCCTTCGCTTCGATTCGGAATACACCGTTACAGCCCATCCCGATTGGTTCTGGACCTTGCTCGGCGTTTTCTTCCTGAAAACCCTCACGACGGCTTTTTCCGTCGGATCAGGCGGATCCGGCGGTATTTTCGGCCCGGCCCTTGTCATCGGCGGCTCGCTCGGCGGCGCCGTCGGTATGCTCTTCGCAACCTTCTTCCCGGATTGGCAAATCTCCATCGGCTCCTTCGTTCTCGTCGGAATGGTTGCCTTTTTCGGTTGCGCCGCCAAAACGCCCATCTCGACGATTCTCATGATCGGCGAAATGACCGGGAACTACAAGCTGCTGGTGCCTTCCATGTGGGTTTGCATCATCGCCTATATGCTCTCCCGAAAGGTTTCTCTCTACCGGAGCCAGCTGCCAAACCGTTTTGAAGCTCCCGTCCATCGGAGCTCGCTGGTCTCCGGAACCTTGGGTGCTTTTACCGTCAAGGACATCCTGAATTCCCGCCCCGGAAATCAGTCGTTCCTGTCCGTGGATCGCAATACCCCTCTTTCCATGCTCGTCGATCGTCTCTCCTCCTCGAAACAGGAGATCTTCCCCGTCGTCGGAAGCGATCAGGCGCTCGTCGCCGTTGTCGCAAAAAGCGATCTGTCGACCGTCCTTACGGCCGATCCGATCTTCCGCCAGACAATGCTGCTGGACGACCTGACGCTCAAGGAACATCCCGTCGTCTTCGAAAACGAACACCTTCGCTCCGTTTTGGCAAAAATGGATATCGACAACGCCGAGGGTATCGTTGTCGTTTCCTCCGCCCTTCCCCGCAGGCCCCTCGGTATTTTGACCCATAACGATATCGCAGCCGCCTACCAACTCGAAATGTCCTCCGCGCGTTAATCCGTCTCCGTTCTCCTATGCATTTTGCCCCTTCTTCCATGCCGCCTTCCCAAGATCCCGATGGAATCCTGCTCGTCGATAAACCCGCCGGAATTACTTCCAGCACGGTTGTCGTCTCCGTTCGCCGGATGTTCAACCTCAAAAAGGTCGGACACGGCGGTACTCTCGATCCCGGAGCGACTGGACTACTCGTGCTCTTGATCGGTCGCGGAACCCGCGCGCAAGACCAAGTCATGGGGGGCGACAAGGTCTATCAAGGCTCGCTTCGTTTGGGTCGGGAAACGAATACGCAGGATTGGGAGGGCGAAACGGTCGCAGAAGCCGATCCGTCCGCTGTCACAGAAGAGCAGCTTCGCGACGTCATCCAAAAGGAATTCACCGGCGATGTTCTGCAGACGCCTCCCATGGTTTCCGCTATCAAACTCAACGGCGAACCGCTCTATAAACTGGCTCGCCGGGGCGAAGAGGTGGAGCGTAAGCCGCGCTTGATCCATGTCTACAGGTTTTCACTTGATTCTTTCGAGAATCCAAATGCCACCTTTACCGTTTCCTGCACGAAAGGAACGTATATCCGCACGCTGTGCCACGATATCGGCGAACTCCTCGGCTGCCATGCCCATATGACATCGCTCCGCCGGCTTGCATGCGGAAAATTTTCGCTCGAAAATGCCATTTCCTTCGAAGACTTGAAGCTCCTTCCGCGCGCAGACCTCCACACGAAAATCCTCCCATTGTCCGTTCTCGGCGATGCTTCTCTCTTGAAAAACTGATCCGTCCCAAAACCGCCCTTCCTCCGCCGTCTGCCGCCGTGTTTCGATACTTTCTCAGACGTTTCGCACTCGTGATTCCGACCTTTCTCGGAATCACGATGATGTGCTTCTGTCTGACGCAATTCGTTCCGGGCGGCCCCGTCGAACAGAGCCTGATGGCAATTCGAGGTCTCGGCAGCGGAAACGCACCGGCCGCATCCCAAAACGCCGCCGAGTCTCCTGTCGATCTTTCCGGTCAGCTACGCGAACAACTCAATGCCCACTACGGCTTCGATCGCCCCGTCCCGGTCCGATACTTCAATTGGCTTGTCAAGGATTGCTGCGGTCTTCGTACCCGCTCCTACCATTATACCGATAAAACGGCCTGGGAACTGATCCGCGCCCGTATCCCCGTTTCGCTCTGGTTCGGAATCCCGGGCTTCTTCCTGACCTATCTTGTCTGCATTCCCCTCGGCATCGCAAAGGCGCTCCGGCGCGGCACGCCATTCGATCTGGGCTCTTCTTTGGTCGTCTTTGTCGGTTATGCGATTCCTCCATTCGCTTTCGGCATGTTGGTGAAAATGCTTTTCTGCGGAACCGTGGACGGACTTTGGGATGTCTTGCCGCTCGGCGGAATCGAATCCGAAAACGCTCTCGGACTCTCCGCGGCAGATCGGTTCGTCGATCGGTTTCGACATATGCTCCTGCCGGTTCTTTGCTACATGATCGGCTCCTTCGCAATGCTGACATTGCTCGTAAAGAATACCCTCCTCGACCAAATGAGCGCCAACTACATCCGGACCATCCTCGCCAAAGGCGCAACACTCCGGCATGCCGTTTGGCGCCATGCCTTGCGAAATGCCCTGATCCCCGTGGCAACCGGATTCGGCGGAATTCTGACGCTCATGTTCGCCGGCTCGGTCATTATCGAAAACGTCTTCGATATTCCGGGAATGGGCCGCCTCGCTCTCGAATCGCTCGAAACACGCGATTACCCCGTCTTTCTCGGGTTAATGTCCGTAACCTCGGTTCTTGGACTCCTCGGCCAAATCCTGTCGGATTTTTGCTATGTTCTGATCGACCCGCGTATTCGCTTTGATCGTTAGCCATGCTCCGTTCTGCCGCTCTACAACGCTTTCGCTCCAATCGACGCGGATACTATTCGCTCTGGATTCTCTGTCTGCTGTTCCTGCTTTCCGCATGCGCGCCGCTTATCAGCAACGACAAACCCCTTTTCCTGATGACGCCGGAAGGAAGGGTCTTCTTCCCGATCTTCTCCAACTGTACGCAAAATGACGTCCTCGGTAACGGCTCCCCGCTCCCCGTGGCCGACTGGAATGCCGCCGCACGACGCCCCGGCGTGCGAGCCGTCTTTCCGATCCACCAAAGCGGCTCCCAATCCGTTTTCTCGACCGAGACGCTCGATCCCTTCCTCCGCCCGGTCGCCGGAAATACCGTCCGCTACCCCGTTGCCGCACTTTGGCTGACGCCTTCCGACTCCGGACTCCAAATCGCCCGGACCGCCGGAAGCACAAACGATTTCTCCGGATTCCTTTCGAACCCTTCTTTCGCTGCCGTCCGGCCCGCAATCGAAGCCCGCCTCCGGAATGAGCCCGCCCCCGCCTTTGAAGCGATTTCATCGGATGTCTCCCTGCGCCTCCCCGCCTATAAACCGCGTGCTTCCGCGCCGGATGCCGTTCGCGTCGATATCCGTCCCGCCAATTGGCGGACGGCCGCCCCCCTTCCCGTTCATGCCGCATCCCACGATGCTCTCGTTTTGGAACAGGCAGCCTTCCCGTTCCGCCCGATTCCCGGTCACCCCTTCGGATTCGATGCCGCAGGACACGACGTCCTCGCCCGCGTTCTCTATGCCACGTTTACCTCGCTCGCATTCGGTCTGCTCCTGACGCTTACCTCTCTCCTGCTCGGCATTCTCGCCGGTTCCATTCAGGGATACTTCGCCGGCTGGACCGATCTCGCCGGTCAGCGCTTTACCGAAATCTGGTCCGCAATCCCTTTCCTCTATGTGATGATCTTCCTCGGGAATACATTCGGCCGAGGATTCGGACTCTTGCTCTTTTGCTATGCAATCTTCAACTGGATCGGTGTCGCCGCCTACATCCGGGCAGAATTTCTGCGCCTCCGGAACCTTCCGTTTGTCGATGCCGCCCGCTGCCAGGCATTGCGCCATGCCCGCATCATGTTCGCGCATATCCTGCCAAACGCCCTGACACCCGTCATTACGCTTTTCCCATTTATGCTCGTCGGAGCAATCGGCGCACTCGCCGCTCTCGATTACCTCGGATTCGGACTCCCCGACGGACAGCCCTCCTGGGGCGAACTGCTTAGCCAAGCCCAATCTTTTCGGGACGCCTGGTGGCTTGTTCTCTACCCGTCGCTCGCTTTGTTCCTCGTGATTCTTCTCGGTGTCTTTATCGGAGAAGCCCTCCGCGACGCTTTCGATCCTCGCCCTGTTTCCGCTCTGGATGCGCCCCCCAAAAATAGCCCCACTTCCGACGCTCCAAAGCTTTCCTGTCAGTCGCTCCCCACAAAGACAAGCCTTGAAATCCGAAACCTCGCCGTCGAATTCGATACGCCATCCGGAATCGTGCATGCGGTCAACGGCGTGTCACTGACCTTGAACCCCGGCGACACGCTCGCCATCGTCGGTGAATCCGGATGCGGAAAATCGGTGACCGCCATGAGCGTTTTGCGGCTCGTGCCGTCGCCTCCTTCCCGCTGCGTTTCCGGCGAAATCCTGCTGAATGGTCGCGATCTTCGCTCTCTCCCGCTCCGAGAATTGCGGAAAATACGGGGTGCCTCCATTGGAATGGTTTTTCAGGATCCGATGACGGCTCTCTCTCCGCTCCACCGGATCGGCGATCAAATGCTGGAAGCGCTTCGCCTGCACAAAAAGATATCCCGCGCAGAAGGTCTTCGAATTGCAACCGATTGGCTCGACCGCTGCGGAATCCCCGATCCCGATGCTTGCCTTCGCCAATATCCGTTCCAACTCTCCGGCGGAATGCAACAGCGCGTCATGATCGCATCGGTTCTGATGACAAACCCATCGCTTATCATCGCCGATGAACCGACGACCGCTCTCGATGTCACCGTGCAGGCACAGGTTTTGGAGCTGATGCGAAACGTGCGCCCCGCAGAAACATCGCTGCTTCTCATTACGCACAATATGGCTGTCGTCCGTTCCGTCTGCACGCGCATCGCCGTTATGTACGCCGGAAAAATCGTCGAGTCGGGAACCGTCGACGATGTCTTTGCAAATCCCAAACACCCCTATACGGTCGCCTTGCTCGATGCCATGCCATGCCGCCATCGCCCCGGTGAAAAACTCCACGCGATTTCCGGTTCCCTCCCCTCCCCGATTTCCTTGCCGCAAGGATGCGCATTCGAACCACGCTGCCCCTATGCGTCCGAATCGTGCCGGACAGCTTCCCCGCCAACGATTGCAAGCGAAGGAACCTCCCACTGCGTTTCCTGTTTCCGCCAAACGAGAGATGCAGACGCTCTCGCCCCGTCTCCCATCCCCAAAGAAAATTCTCCTGTCTTCCGTCGCGAATCCTCTTCTTCGCCCGAATCCCCGATCCTTCAAATCAACGGGCTGACACGCCAATTCCCGCTCGTTCGAGCCGTCGACGAGGTCTCCCTTTCTCTCTTCCCGGGTGAGGTGCTCGCCGTCGTCGGCGAATCCGGCTCCGGAAAGACAACCCTTGCACGAATGATCGCCGGTCTCGAAAAACCGGACGACGGTTCCATTCTTCTCCGTGGCGAACCGATTCCTTTCCGCCGGTCGATTGCACAACGGCAAACCATTCAAATGGTCTTCCAAGACCCCTTTTCCTCCCTGAATCCCCGTCGCAGAATCGTTTCTCAATTGACGGAATCGTTGGTTGCACACGGACTTATCGATCAAAAGAGCCGCAGGCAAACCGCTTGCGAACTGTTGGCTGCCGTAGGACTTCCCCCGGAAGCCGCCGATCGTTCGCCGAATGAATTCTCCGGCGGTCAGCTTCAGCGCATCTCCATTGCCAGAGCGCTCGCAATGAAACCGGAAATCCTGATTTGCGACGAACCGGTCTCCGCATTGGATGTTTCCGTTCAGGCGCAAATCCTGAACCTGTTGGGCGATCTGCGACGATCCCGAAATCTTGCTTGCATTTTCATCACGCACGACCTCGGCGTCGTTCGCTCGATCGCAGATCGGATCGCCGTCCTCCACAAGGGCAAACTCGTCGAGCTGGGACCCGCCTCTCAAGTGCTCGAGTCCCCAAAAAACGAATATACCCGCACGCTTCTGGCCGCCGAACCGAAACTCTAGTTGCCCCTCCACAAAAAAAGAATCCACGGGCAAACGCCCGTGGATTCTTTTGTCAACGCATTGCCCGCAGAAAGATTAGAGCTTCTCGAGAACGGAATTGATGGCAATCTTGGAAACTCGGAACTTTACGGTAACCTTGGCGGGAATCGTGATTTTCTCGCCGGTCCGCGGATTGACGCCATTCCGCTTTCTGTTGTGAACGAGAACAAGCTTTCCAATGCGCGGAAGATTGAATCCATGCTTGTCCTTGGCTCCTTCATAGGCAAGGTCGGCCAAAGAAGACAACACTTTTGCAACTTGAACTTGCGGAAGATTTGTCCGATCGCTTAACGCACGAATAATCTGAACCTTCGTCCTAGGATAATTTGTAGCCATGGAAACTGAATTCGCTTGGAGTTTGGAAAGAATGTGAAAGAAGAAAAAAGGTATACGTTGACGCAGATTTATAGCGTAATCGGATTTCTTTGACAATATGAAAAAATAGAAAGAAAGCAAAGAATAACGATTTGCGCCAAAAGAGGAAGCATTCTCGCCGCATCCGCGGCAATACTTCCCCGAAACAGGGGAAAGAATACCAAAAATCAACGCGTCCCGCACTTGCTCCGATACGATTATTTCGTTATCCTTCCAATCGATCCGAGACGCATTTCCATGCCAGAAGAATACCCGCGACAAACAACCGAACCACACCTTCCGATTCTCGATTCGAAGGACGCAATCGTAAAAGCCATCCTGGAACATCAGGTGGTGATCGTTCGCGGTGCGACCGGCTCCGGCAAAACAACCCAGCTTCCGCAATTCTGCCTGGCTGCCGGATTGGCCGAAAAAGGGATGATCGCTTGCACGCAGCCGCGACGGATTGCAGCCATGACCGTCGCTGAACGCGTGGCCGACGAACTGCGGGAAAACCGAAACCTTGTCGGATGGCAACATCGCTTTGCACGACACATGCCGCAAGGTGCCAAAATCAAGTTCATGACCGACGGCGTGCTGCTCGCCGAACTGCGCAACGATCCGCTCCTTCGCCGCTACCAGACGATCCTGGTCGACGAAGCGCACGAACGGAGCCTGAATATCGATTTTATTCTGGGTTGTCTGAAAAAAATCCTTCCGCGACGCCCGGAACTCAAAGCCGTCATCTCCTCCGCAACGCTCGAAACCGATTCGTTTTCCGAATATTTCGGCAATGCGCCCGTGCTGGATATTCCGGGGCGGACATTTCCCGTGGAAGTCCGCTATTGCCCGCCCGCCAACGACGATGACGATCTCTCGGGTACGATCGTCCGGGTTTTGGAGGAAATCCTGACAACTTCCGGCGAGGGCGATATTCTCGTGTTCTTGCCGGGAGAAAGAGATATCCGCGCCTGTGCGCAAGCCATCGACGCACAAGGTTTTGCAAATGTCCTGGCCCTCCCGCTTCTCGCAAGTCTGCCATCCGGTGAACAACGCCGCGCCTTCATCTGCGTCCCCGGAAAAAGACGCGTCATCCTCTCCACGAATGTCGCCGAAACGTCGGTCACGATTCCCGGTATCCGCTTTGTCATCGACTCCGGTCTGGCGCGCATTTCCCGATACAGCGCTCGCGCTCATATCAAACGGCTGCAAATCGAACCGATTTCGCAAGCCTCCGCCGAACAGCGGAAAGGACGATGCGGCCGCTTGGGCCCCGGAATCTGCTACCGACTCTATTCCAAAGAGGATTTCGAAAAGCGGGACGCCGCGACGGAACCGGATATCCGGCGAACATCCCTCGCCGGGACCATTCTCTCTATGCTGGATTGGCATCTGGGCGATATCGAAACCTTTCCGTTCCTGCAACCGCCCGCCGCAACCGCTATCCGCGAAGGATACAAGGAATTGCTGGCAATCGGCGCCATCCGCGAAGAACAAGACGGCCGTGCCGCCGGAGCTCGCTACCGATTGACCCAACTCGGTCGCCGGATCGTAAAACTTCCCCTCGATCCGGCTCTTTCCCGTATGCTCTACGAGGCAGACGCCCAAGGCTCCCTGCAAGAGGCTCTCATCGTGGTTTCCGCTCTCGCATGCGAGGATCCGTTGGTCCGTCCCGCCGAAAAGACAACGGAGGCCGCCGCCGCTCACGCCCTATTCCGTGACAAAACCTCCGATTTTCTGAGTATCGTCAAACTGTGGCGCTATTACCACAACCCGGATGCTCCCATGTCCCGTAGCGCTATGCGACGCGATTGCACGAAACATTTCGTCAGCTATCGAAAACTCTGCGAGTGGGAAGACATTCATCGCCAAATCTGCGAAATCTTGCGCCGGGAATGCTTGTCGCTCGATTCGACCGTCGGAGGCACAATCGGTCTCCATAAAGCTTTGCTCTCCGGACTTCTCGCCAATATCGGAAAACTCGATCCGGAAGAACGGAACTATCGCGGCGCAAACGGTTCCCGTTTCTGGATTTTTCCCGGTTCGACAATCGCCAAAGCAAAAAAATCGCCGGAGTGGATCGTCTGCGCGGAACGCGTGGAAACAAGCCGACTCTTCGCCCGCCGTGTCACAGGCATCGATCCGGACTGGATCGAACCGTTGGCACGGAATCTCGTGCGATACGCCTATCACGGCGAAAGCTGGGACCCCGTCGCCGGTACGGCACGCGCGCTCCGAAAGGCAATCCTCTACGGTCTGACGATTCAAGACAATGTCCGGTGCGATATCTCACGGATCAATCCGACGCTTGCACGCGATATCTTTATCCGCGACGGCCTCGTCGGCGGAGCATTCCCTAAACCGATTCCGCCGCTTGTCCAAAAAAACAACGACTTCATCGCCGCTCGTTTCAATGCCGTCAGCAAGGATCGAACCTCCTCGCCGGAACTGCTGTCCGATTCGTTTTGCGCCTTCTTCGACGACCATCTGCCACAAGACTGCGTGAACGTTCCCGCCTTCCGGAATTGGCTGAAAATAACTTCGCAAAAACAGCAGGATGCCCTTCGCCTCGATCTCGGCGAATCCGTCGCCCCCGTCGAAACAAACGCCGACGACTTCCCCGACGCGCTCCTTCTCGGCGGTCACCGTTTTGCCCTTACCTATGTCCACAAACCGACCGCCGAGGACGATGGCATCACATGCTCGCTGCACCCCGAAGAAATTCCCCTGCTGACGCTTTGGGACGCCTCGCGACTCGTCCCGGGCGCCCTTCGCGCAAAGATTCTCTTTCTTCTCCGTTCGCTTCCGCACGGCACGCTTTCCAGATTGGCGGCACAATGCAACGCCGCTAGCCGCGGAATCGATACGGAACGCCTGGCAACGATCGTGCTCGAAAAACTCCCCCCCGAAGGCAAACTCCTCCCGACTCTCGTCCGGACGCTGAACGCCGAATTCGGTCTCTCGCTCCCGCTTGGCCAATGGGACGAATGCGACTTGCCCGCCGCTTTCCAAATGCGTTTCCGCATCGAATCCAATCGCGGCAAAGAACTGTTCGTTTCTCGCTCTCTTGATGAAATCCTCGAATTTCACAAGGAATACGATCGCCTCGCGCCAGGCGTCCTTCCTGCGCGGAGTTCCTTCCGCTTTCCGCAAGCGCAAAACCGCGTTTTTTCGGAAATTGCCTATCGCCCGCATCCCGGCGATCGTATCCCCGTCCTTCCGGAACGGATCCGGATCGGACGCTTGGGACGGATGACGCTTTTCGCCTATCCCGCCCTCGTTCACGAGGGGCAATCCCCCGTTTATGCGCCGGCTGTCTTTGCAAGGCTGTTCCCGACCCGAAAAGCTGCCTTGGCACACCATGCGGCGGGTGCCGCGGCATTCGCCATTGCCGCATGCAATCTGCGCCCGCCGCAAAATGCGTCGCCCGTTCTCGCACAGGTCGTCGAACGTGCCGCCATCGAACACGTCGCTATGCGCTGCCTACCCGAAAAACCAATCGAGCTCTCCGCCTCCGTCGTCTCCGCTATGCGCGAACTGGCACGAAACCTGAGAACGCTTGGCGAACAAATCGACGAGGAGGCCGCCGAGCTTCTTTCGGCAATCGACGAGGAAAGCAATCTCCTTCCCGAATCGGCCGCCGATCTGGCGGAACAAATCGGCTGGTTGACGCCTCTGCGCTACCTGGCGGATACGCCTTCCATCCATCTCGCGGAATATCCGCGCTACTTCCATGCCATCCGAAAACGGCTCGAACGGGCACGCCTTCGGCCGACCGACGACAAACGGCTCCTGCAACCCGTTCGCGAAAGCTGGAACCGATATGCCGAACGAATCGCACGCCCGCTCGATTTTCCGCCTTCCTGCCCGGAATTGATGGCGCAGTACCGCTGGCTCGTCGAGGAATTCCGCGTCTCCGTTTTCGCGCAAATCCTCGGTACCGCCGAACCCGTCTCGCGACAACGCCTCGACCGCCTTTGGCTGCAGGCGACAACGACGCCTGCGGAAAAACCGGCAAACGGCTAGCTTCGCCTTCGCTTGATCGAGTCGATAAGCCAAAAGACGCCCAGCAACGCACCGTAGACGCTTGCCCCTAAGCCGATTTGAAGACCTAACGCCCAAAAGTTCCCCAGCATCCCTTTCGGCAAAAACGACGGAACCGCCTCTCGCAAATGCGGAGCGGCAGCAACGAGAACAATTCCCATCGCACCCGCCGCCGCAATCGTTTGTCCCAAAGGCCTTGCCGCCGAACGAAACGAGGGAAACGACGAATCTCTCCGTGCCATCAAAAACAACACAAGCCCCGTAAGAGCGGCGCAAAGAACCGTGCTGCCGACAATGCCGACATGCCGCCATTCTTCCGGCAATAGAAAAACCGACAGGCAGTTGAGCAGGAGATTCACGAAAATCATGGCAAGATTGATCTGCACGGGACGCTTGATGTCCTGCTGCGCATGAAACCACTGCGTCAGGATTTTCGAGAACGAGATAAACAAAATTCCGGGTGCGTAGCAAAGCAAGGCACGCGAAACACGCACGGTCGCCGTCTCGTCAAACAAATGGCCTTCGTAGACCGCCCGCGTAAGGTCTTCCGCCAAGAGCGCAATGCCAACCGCCGCCGGCAATAGGATCTTCACCAAACCGACAAACGCCCGCATGAACGTTTCCCGCGCCTCCTCGATCGCATGGCGCCCGAATGCGCCGCTGAGCGTCGGCAACAAAACCGTTGTAAACGAAACGGCAAACAGCCCCAAAGGCAACTCCATCAGCCGATCGGCAAACGCAATGACGCCCGCCGCCCACGGCGTTGCCGCTTGCGCCAGCAATTGGTCGATTGCCGTGCAAATCTGAACGGCGCCCGCTCCAATCGCTCCTTGGAGCGTCTTGCTCACCACCCGCTTGGTCGCCCCGTCTCCCCATCCCAGGAACGAGGGGCGCAAAACAATCCCGGTTCCATCCGCTTTTTTGGTGGCGCGTACTCGCAGAAGCACAAACGTCAACTGGAGAATTCCGGCCGCCAAAATGGCAAATCCCAATAAAAACACGCGGCTCCGAACCGGAAGATCCGGCCAAAAGGCCATCCCGCAAAGCGCGGCAATCCAAACGATGTTGAGCAGACAGGGGGTGAAGGCCGCCGCTTTCCAGTGATTCAGCGCATTCAAAATCCCCATGCCATAGGCCGCTCCGCAAATGAAGAGCGCATACGGCAACATCGTGAGAATGAGCCGAAGCGTATCGGAAATGCGTTCCGATACGTCCCAAAATGCGAAAACGCCGCCAATCGCCAAAAATCCAAGTAGCACGAAAACGCCGAGAACCAACGCGACAATCCCAAATACCGCATTCGCAAGTCGCTGGGCTTCCTTCCAACGCTTCTGTTCGACTTCTTCCTTGAAAATCGGCAAAAACGCCGCCGTCAACGCTCCTTCTCCGAACAGTCGCCGGAACAGATTCGGCACCAGAAACGCCATCGTAAAGGCCGACTGCTCGACGCCCGCTCCTATGAAGCGGGCTTGCAGCATCTCCCGCACAAATCCAAGGACACGACTGAACATCGTGCCGGAAAAAACCTTGAAGATATTTCGATGCAGACTGCTCATTTCGATTCCGTGTCCGTCCGCGCCTCCGAAAGAATATCGGCAAGCGTCCGCAACGTTTGCAACGCATCTGCGCCTAACGGAGAGACAAATACCTTGCGAACGTTTCCAATGGTGCGGAGAAACGGCTTGACCTTCGATTCTTCGGCACTCGATTGAAGGACCACAACACGGACGCCCAACTCTTGCGAACGGGCCAGAATCCGAGCTAGATGACGCGGCCCCGGATCCTTTCCTTCATGCTCCAATGCCAGCTGCACGAGCCCCGTCGCTTCGGCAAAACCGCTGTACGCCGGATGGCAAACGAGAAAGGCGCGCCCCGCATATGTCCGACTCTTGAGATACGCCACCGTATCCGCAAGCCGCTTGCGATAGTCGGAAAGCGCCTGCGCATACGCGTCCGCTCCCGCCGGATCGCATCGCACTAGCTCCGCGCTCACCTGCTCCGCCGCATGTCCAAGCCAATCCGGATCCAGCCATACATGCGGTTCGTCATGCCCGTGAGGATCCGATGCAGTCTCCGCAACGTCTTCCCCGCCAAGCGCGACTGTCTTCACATTCCGGTAAATCGCCGAAAAACGGCCGCACAACTCCCGCTCAAACGACATCCCGCTGTGCGCAAAAAACGAAACATCGCTTACGCGGGCAAACTGCCGGGGCGTCGGTTCGTACGTATGAGGATTCTGGCCCTCGCCAATCAGAACAAGACAATCCCAGCGCCCCGCCCCCAAGGTCTCCACAAGCCCCGCCACAGGCGGTAAGGTGGCTGCGGCATGATGCAACACATCCCCCGCATGGACAAGCGGAAGGCAAACAACAAACCAAGCCGACAAAAACGCTATCCCGGTCAAAACAGCTTTCGAACTTCGCATCGATCCATTCCTTCTACCGAACGAGACGCGCACGCTCGCGCGCCGCCGCAAAGGCCCTGGCGACAGACGCCGGATCAGCCGATTTCGAAAAGGCCGAAACGGCCGAAACGCCGCCGACGCCCGTCCGGTAAATCCCCTCGGCACGCTCGACCGTGACACCGCCTATCGCAACGGTCGCAAGCCCCGTGCAAACCTCGACAATGCTGCGCAACCCGTCCAGCCCCAACGCATCCGCGGCATCCTCTTTCGTCCCGCGCGCATCATAGACGGGACCAATGCCAACCGCATCAATCACAGCG
>JAEDLN010000038.1 GCA_016295275.1 Kiritimatiellia bacterium | reverse complement strand
GGAAGTGCGTTATGCCGCTGACTGATACTGACATTAACCCTGGCCAGCACAATAATTCCAAGAAGGATTCTATTCACATGATTCCTATTAGAAGCAGTACCGACATTGATGATCTATCCAGCATAAAAGATGTAAAGTATTTGGCATCTTTTGGGCATGGTGCAGAAGGGAAAATATGGTGGGGATACATAGATGCCAAGGGCGTCAGTCGATCATATGTTACTGGGATGGATGGTTTTAGGGTGCGCAGACACGAAATTACAACGACCATACCGCTTACGAAGCTTATTCTTGATTTCAATAAATGCGATTTTGTTGTGGAAATATACCATTGCAGATCCGCACAGCAATTTGAGCTCAATGACGATGGAACTTTGGCGTTTGCTAATCACCAACCTGCAGTTCCAAAGCCTGCAACAAGCATTTCACAAAAAAGAGGATCGACAATAACTGCGCTACAAGAGGCGTTAAAAAAGCAATATCCCAAAACACGATTTTCTGTGATAGGGTCAGAGCTGGGCGTTTCAAATGGATATCCCTTGAATCGAGGCTGGCCTCGCCCACTAGGAGAAGTTCGCAGAGTAGAGGTTTCGCCATGACTAAGAAGAGTATATTGGTGTTGTTTGTTATTTGACCATTTTTATAGCGTTGATAGCTATATTAATGCATTTACAACAAGCAAAATCCCAGCCGCGGTTGATTCAAGTTTGTCATGTAAATGATGTCATCGCCAGATGCCCTGAAATATCTGACTGGATTAAGACACGAAACGCATGGGAGTGGATGCCAGACGATTTTTTGCAAAAAATAATCTCGTGTCCTGTGCAAAAGGAGAAAATATTGTTTGCGACATATGAAACAGAGATTACAGCTTTTAAGCCATATTCATTCCATTCGGTAAAGGGTGAATTTGAATTTTCAAAGGGTGCCGATGGATACATTTACATTTATTCATGGGACAAGAGATATAGTCCTATGATTGCGACCTAAAATATCGCTTCTAAAGATTGATTGAACACTATGCGAGAAGTTTTGATTGGCTATCGAAATCTAAACAAGGAAATAAAATGAAGTTCCTTCAAACAATAGTGCGTGCGGTTGTTATGTTGGCTGCGGTGCTCTGCGTCTGAGCATTGCTTGTATGGTTTGTCTGTCCGGTTTTATGATACGTTAACACTTTCTTCTAGAAATCAATGAAAAAGGTTGGTAGCAATAAAAGACCGAATAAGGTATAGTGAAGCGTTCAAACTCAAGGTAATGGAAGTGCTGAGGGAGGCAAAGTGGAAGTCAGTACAGGAGCCCGCCAAGGCATATGGAATTGATTTTGTCTCCACTATGTTTTTCATCATCTTTACCATGATACTTATTATTGAGGGAGGAGGGTGAGGTGGAAAGCACATATTGCATCACGCTTGCCGACGGTACGATTTTTACGCGTTCGCTATCACGCGATACCTACCGACGCTCGCTCGTCACGAACATCGTCAATTCCGCCGCGGGCACGCCTGTCGAAACGCTCTTCTATTCCTACGACGCGCTCAACCGCCCCATCAGCCGCAATGCCGACACCTTCGGCTACAACGACCGCAGCGAAGTGAGCTCGGCGAATATCTCCGGGTTCTCGAACGCCTATGACTACGACGAAATCGGAAATCTGTTGCTTTTCGCGCAGAACATCGTGACGAATCTTTACACCGCCAACAACCTCAATCAGTACACTTCAATCCTCCGCGACTCCGTGTCTCCGTGTGAGCCATCCTACGATGCCGACGGCAATCTGCTCTCCGATGGTGTCTTCACCTTCACCTACGATGCCGCCAACCGGCTGAAAACCATTTCGTCAAATGGCGTTTTGCTCGTCACGAACTTCTACGATGCGAAGTCGCGCCGTGTCCGCAAGGTGACGCCGGAAGCCGCTACCACCTTCTTCTACGACGATTGGAATCTCATCGAAGAGCGCATCGCCTATACGAACGGTGCAACCTCGACAATCCATTACTACTGGGGCAAAGACCTCTCCGGTACATTGCAAGGCGCGGGCGGCGTTGGCGGACTCCTCTACCTTGCGGTCAACGATTCCGTCTACATCCCGTTCTACGACAACAACGGCAACATTACCCGCTACCTCGATTCCACAGGTGAAACCGTCGCCACCTACACCTACGACGCTTTCGGCAACACCATCTCGCAATCCGGCCATCTCTCTGACATTTTCCACCATCGCTTCTCAACCAAATACCTCGACTCGGAAACATCCCTCTACTATTACGGCTATCGCTTCTACCACCCCATCCTTATGCGCTGGCTCAATAGAGATCCACTTGAAGAAGAAGGTGGTTTGAATCTTTATGCAGTTTGTCTTAATAAACCCTTGATTATATATGACCTCTGGGGAGCCGCAACACCAAGTCTTGATGAAGTTGAGAAGAAGTATAGGGATATGGTTAGAGCCGCAAGAACTGGTGGACATGATGTTGCAGCTGACAATCTAGAGTATTTTCTGAATGGAGCAGGCGAAACTCGGACAATTAGTTGGACATGGCTACGTGACTATGGGCCTGTTAGAACTGCCGAGAAACGGAATCGTAAACGTTTTGAGAAGGTTGTTGAGACAAATGCAAGAACTCTCGCAGATGGTGAGCGCATAACCATCTATGATTACTTTGATGCCACGGAAACCGCAAATGCGTTTACTGAATTGTATTATGCAAGCGGAACTTTTACGGTAACATCATACGGAGAATTCAAATTATCGCGTAAAGGTTGCAAAATCACAATTACTGGAAATCTTGATCATCGATGGTGGGATCCATACGATTGGCATAATGGTCTTGATGCATATGTTCCTGGGTTTGGACGGGTTAAAGATTCGGAGGCGTTGTTTCTTGAAAATAATGGCAGGGGCAGATCCTTTATGATGGAATCTTGGTGGACTCAATCGTTAAAAGGGACTTATTCTATACGGCGTTACTGGTGGAATGGTTCTTCATTCAACTGGTCTGAACCTCGCGGGGGTAATACTGGCATATTTTCCAGACATGGTTACACAACGTCCACGGCTATAGGTTCGGGAACAGGAGGTAGCAAGTGAACATCATGACTAAAAAGAATAAAATCCTGTCGTGCTTGGCACTGATATTGGGGATGCTCTGGGCGCTGTGGTATGCAATTCCAATTTGCCAACTGCGGCCTGTTTTTAATGTATTGGTTGGGCATGAACAGAAACTTGTTGTAGCTGCATCTGCCAATTTGAGCTCCCACAATGTTAAGGTGTTTACAAAAATACTGGCAAAATATGATGAGGCATATTGCATTATGGGAAATAAAATTATGATAACACCTAAACTTTTCTTTGATAAAGAGTTATTATGGAATTATACAACCAAATCTGGGATGTCGTATCCCGATGACAATTATTATCACGATAGGGAGTATAATTTATGGAGGCGTAAATAACATGAAACCCATTTTCAAGATATCAAGACCGCTGACGTATTACCTTACTTGGGATGGTGAAGTATTCAGACAATACTGTCAAGCCCCCGGCTTAAGTTGTCACTTTGTTGAAGAGATGGAATGCTACAGGGTGTAGGGTCTGTAAAGCGGGCTTCAACCGCAGACTTTGTCAATGTTGATGGGTGTTTGACGGAGGTGGAAGATTCACGGGAAGGTCGGGGACGGACGGTGGAGGAGGCTCTCCCCGAAGGGGCGGCTTGCCACCGCAGTACGCGGCAGGGCCGCGCACCCGGCGCGATGCTTGGCCATCACTGCCCGTGGCGGCTCGCCACCCCGTGGGGACTCCCCACCCACATTGCGATTCCGGGTTCATTGCGATAGAATTACCTCCGCTTTTGTATATAAGGACTTCTTTTATGCGTATTCTCTCTGGCATACAACCTTCCGGAAAGCTTCATCTCGGCAACTACCTCGGCATGATGAAGCAGTGCGTCGAGCTTCAGCAAAAGGGCGAAACCTATATTTTCATCGCGAACTATCATGCCCTCACCACCATTGCAGATGCAGCCCTTCTGCGCCAAAACACGATGGATGTGGCACTTGATTTTCTCGCCCTCGGTCTCGATCCGGAAAAAACCGTCTTCTTCCGCCAAAGCGATGTCCCGGAAGTCCAAGAACTGACCTGGCTCCTTAGCATCGTAGAGCCTGTCTCGAGGCTCGAATTGGCACACTCCTACAAAGACAAGCTCGCCCACGGAAAAGAAGCGACCCACGCACTCTTCTCCTACCCCGTTCTGATGGC
The DNA here is from genome assembly GCA_016295275.1 of Kiritimatiellia bacterium. Taxonomy (GTDB): domain Bacteria; phylum Verrucomicrobiota; class Kiritimatiellia; order RFP12; family UBA3636; genus JAEDLN01. The sequence goes on along the minus strand of JAEDLN010000038.1, from coordinate 9,514 downwards.
CGCCGACATCTTGCTCTACCAGTCCGATCTCGTGCCCGTCGGAAAGGACCAGAGACAGCATCTTGAAATCACACGCGATATCGCCACGAAATTCAACCTGAAATTCGGCGAAACCTTCAAAATTCCGGAGGCCTATATCCCGGAAGCCGTTGCCATCGTCCCCGGAACAGACGGACAAAAAATGAGCAAGTCCTACGGCAACACGATCCAAATCTCCGGAAGCCCCGCCGAAATCAAAAAGGCGATCATGGGAATCGTCACCGACTGCGCCCCGCTCGAGGCCCCGAAAGACCCCGAATCCAACAATATCTACAAAATCTACAAGCTTCTCGCCACACCCGAACAGGCGGAGGAAATGGCAAAGAATTTCCGCGCCGGCGGCTATGGCTACGGAACGGCAAAGAAAGAACTGCTGCGCCTGTTCAACGAAACCTTCGCCCCCTTCCGCGAACGCCGCGCCGAACTCGCCGCCCATCCCGAAACCGTGAAGGAAATTCTCGCGGCCGGTGCCGAACGTGCCCGGAAACAGGCTCGGATTACGCTGGATAAGGCCCGCGCCGCCGTCGGCATCGACTGATCCTTCCGCACAACGCAAGAACTCCGCAATCGTCGGCGGCATTCACGTATGCGTGGATGCCGCCGTCTGATTCTCCGTCCCGAACGCTACGGAGCCAGAATATTGCGCCCGATCCGAATGACCTCGCCGCCAAACTCCAAGGAACAGACACCCTGCTCCACGAAAAGACTATACCGCCCCGATTCCGGAAAGGACGGACCTTGCCGATCCGGAGTATCCACCGAAACGTTCATCAATCGGCGCTTGCCGATCGATGAACCGTACACCTCCATCGCAAACGGAATGGCCTTGCCCGTTTCCGCATCCACAAGCGAAACCCATACCAGAATCGAATCCCTCGAAGAATCGGTCCATACCGAATACCGGAAATCGGGCGCCTTCCGCACGCCCGTCTTCAATGGCGGATAGTAGACCGCCAAACCAATCGAAACCGGCGACGACCCCAAAAACGCCTGATGCGGATTTTTCGGCAATGATTCCAGATTTGCCGGATCGGAAAAATACGCAGACGGGAACAGAAGCGCCGCAACGCGATTCTCCGGATGATAAAACGGAAAGGCTTGACGCGGACAGGCAATCGGGCTTTCCCCCTCGCCGTCTTGAAGCTCCAGAGGCGGCAGCGTTTCAAACCCGTTCGTCATTCCCTTTTGGCTTCTTCCCATCGATAATCCGGAAAGCTCGAGCATCGTCCTCTCGCCGGAATAATAGCCCCGAAGCTCCGCCGCTCCACGGGAAGCGAAGGCCCCTTCACCGGCGGCACGAAAGGCCCGAGCAACATCGGCATACGCCTCCGGATTGTTGCCGCACGGAAGCGAGAGAATCGAAGCATCGGCCTCAACCGCCCGAAGCAACGCCTCCGTCGCTTTTTCAGGCGTTCCCGCGTCATCTGCATTGTAGACAACCGGCGTGTCTTGCGCGGAAAGCTCTTCCGACTGTGCCGACGAATCCATCCAACGCATCGTCGAAAGCTTTTGGATACTCCGATTGGCACTGTACCGGACAATGCGAGGCGCTTGTAGCACCACAAGCCCGGAGGTGTCGAATGTCGTCAGCAGAAGGTTGAGATGGTTTCCCAGCAAATCATTCAGAAAACGCGATTGCTCGATCCGACGCTTTTCCGTTGGCGCAAACTGCCAGCCGACCGAACGCGTTTCGATCGATTCGCCCTCCGCCAAATCGGGAATCTTCTCCTTGAGCTTTTCATCGCTTCCGTATCGGTTGAACAACCAACGATTCCATACCTCGGAAAGCTCCTGCTCAAAAAAGGCGGGGAGCGCGGCACGAGACTTCGCCGTCATATCCTTCCACCAGAATTGCGTAAAGGAAAACAGCCCGTAAACCGGATCCTCGCAACGGCGAAGTCCCGTCTGCTCGTTGAAGGCCTGGACCCATTCGCGGATGCGCCGCTGGTACAAAATTTCAATGCGATGATCCCATGCCGCAGCCAACCGGATGTCGCCATAATTCAAATCGGCCGATGCCTGCGCAACCGCATTCGTCCACGCATCATGCGTTTTCGGATCGTCGATTACCATAACCTGCTCCGGCACCGGAACAACCGAAACCGGGTGCAAAACCTCCGCCCAGATCTTGATCCGGTTGCGCTTGCACGCCAAAATGAAGAAATTCTGGACACGCTCCTTCTCGCGGGTGACGGCATCGCCGCCCGGAACCACCAAGTCGGGAATCCGGACCATGTTGAAACCATTGCGGACAAGACGCTCCGCCAATTCCTGACAAGCCGACTCGAGCGCCTCCTTCTCCGAAATCCCATATGGAAGCCTTACGCCCGCCGCACAGGCATACCGGACCGGCACGTCATCCTCGTAGAGCCGATTCCCGAAAACCGAGACAACTCCGCGCGTCGATGAGAGCAGACTCGCACCAAACACCGAAAAGACCAAGAACAGAAAAAGAAAAAGAACGTTTCGCACCATGTGAAAATCCTACCATATCCCATGACAGAAACTCTACACATCCTTTCAAAATTCGGCAAAATCGTCTCTGCTTCTCCCTTTATTTATTACATTTTTGTAATTATCTGAAATTCGGTTTCCTCGCCGAAAAATTCGTTTTCTCTTGGTTTTTCAATGGTTTGCGAATAAAATACCTCCATTGGCACGCCTTTTGCTATCGATAGGTATCCGCTCGTTATTCGAACGATAAACCTATCTCCTAGAGAATCCATGAAACTGATTATCGCTTACATCAAACCGGAACGGCTGCCTGCCGTGAAGGAAGAGCTGTATGCACGAAACATCTACAAGATGTCCGTTACAAACGCACTGGGGTGCGGGCAACAGCGTGGCCATGAAACATCATTCCGCGGCGTCATGTCGGAAGTGACGCTTCTGAAGAAGATCCGCATCGCAATCGGCGTCAATGATGATTTCGTACAACCGACCATTGATGCCATCGTCGCCGGCGCCCGTACCGGCGAAATCGGAGACGGTAAGATTTTTGTTCTGCCGATGGAAGAATGCATTCGCATCCGCACCGGCGAAAAAGGAAATGAGGCAATCGGATGAATCCCGAAACAATGACACCTGAACTCGTACAATACAACTTGAACGTCGTCTGGACGCTGATCGGCGGCATCTTGGTCTTTACCATGCAGGCCGGCTTCGCCATGGTCGAAACCGGCCTGACACGCGCCAAAAACGCCGCCAACATCATGATGAAGAATACCTTCGACTTCGTCATGGGCTCCATCGCGTTCTTCCTCGTCGGCTATGCCCTCATGTTCGGAAATGACGCCGCCTCGGGCGGCTTCTGCGGCTTGACGGGCTTCGGCATGACATTTACGCCGGATGAACACGGCATGTCGGAATCGTGGGACTGGACCCTTATGTTCTTCCAGACCATGTTCGCCGCAACCGCCGCTACCATCGTCTCCGGTGCCGTCGCCGAACGGACGAAGTTTACGGCCTATCTCGTATACTCCGTGCTGATCTCGCTCTTGATCTACCCGATTTACGGTCACTGGGCCTGGGGCGGCGGCTGGCTCTCCGAGCTCGGCTTCATCGATTTCGCCGGTTCTACGGTCGTCCACTCCGTCGGTGGCTGGATCGCCCTCGCCGGTGCAATCATGCTCGGCCCGCGTATCGGAAAATATCGTCCGGATGGAAAGCCTGTTGCAATCCCCGGCCACAACATGGTCTTCGCAACGCTCGGCGTCTTCCTCCTCTGGATCGGCTGGTTCGGTTTCAACCCCGCATCGACCGTTGCCGGTAATGGATCGATCTCCCGTATCGCCATGACCACGAACCTCGGTGCCGCCGGTGGCGCTGCCACGGCCATGATCACATCTTGGATTCTGTTCAAGAAACCCGATCTCTCCATGTCCCTCAACGGTGCCCTCGCCGGTCTCGTGGCTATTACCGCTCCCTGCAACAATGTCACGCTTCCTGCCGCGCTCCTGATCGGTCTCATCAGCGGCGTACTCGTCGTAGGTTCCTGCCTCTTCATCGAGCGGATCCTCAAGGTCGACGATCCGTGCGGTGCCGTCTCGGTCCACTGCGTGAACGGCGTCTGGGGAACAATCGCAACTGGTCTGTTCGGCGCCGAAGCAATCCTCGGTACCGGTGAGGCCAATACCGGATTGTTCTACGGCGGCGGTTGGCATCAGACCCTCGTCCAGCTCGCCGGCGCCGGTACCGCTTGCGTCTGGGCATTCGGTCTTGGCTTGCTGATGTTCTACGCCATCAAGAAGACCATCGGCCTCCGCGCTTCCCGCGAAGACGAACTCAAAGGTATGGATTTGGCCGAGCATAACAACGATGCCTACGCCGGCTTCCAGATCTTCGTGACAGAATAACCAACCCTTTTCCGGGTTTGTGCCCCCGGAAAAAAGTCCCTCGGGTGAGGGGCTGTGTGTGACCCGGCCGCCTCCGAAGTTTCCCTTCGGAGGCGGTTTTTCTTTTTCCTTGCATACAAGCGCAACGCAAGCATCGCACTCCCGGCCACCGCCCACCGAGGCTCCTCACCGCCCGCCGGGGTTCCCGGCCCACCACCGCCGCGCCATTGTCCGTGGCGGCGCGCCACCGCAGTGCTCGGCGCTGCCATGCCACGAGAAAATGAACACAAAGCTCGACTCACTGGTTATTTTGTGGTCTTCAATGTATTCCCTCGAAAACCCAAAAAATCTTTACGGTTTTCTGCCCCTGGTGTAATGGTCTTTGTGCTTCTATACATCCCGTTCAAAAGCTCTTTGTGCCCCTTTGTGTTAAAACATCGCGCACCCGCACAGGACACCCGTTCATATAAAAGGGACCAGATCCTTCCGTATCATGCTTGGCTCCCAACCGCCCGCCGAGGCTCCTCACCGCCCGCCGGGGTTCCCGGCCCACCGCCCGTGGGGGCTCCCCCCCTCCTCGCTCGCGTCGCTACAGGAGCGAACGGCAAAGACCCGGCAACCCCGGATCCCGTGCCCCCAGCGTCACAAGAATATCTCCGCCCTCCGCCCACGCACGCGCCCTGTCACGAGCGCATTCCGGCGTCTCCGCATACTCCGCAGAACATCCTTCCTTCGCCAATTCCGCGACAAAATCCTTGGACGAAATGTCGCGCCGGGTTGTTCCTCCGGCATCAAAGATCGGAAGCACCAAAAGCCGGTCGGTGCGACGCAGCGTCTGCCCGAACATTGTCTTCAGATCCCCCCACATCGCCCGCAACGGTTGATAACCGTGCGGACGCCAAATCGCCAAGACGCGCGCAGCACGCGCCTGCAAGGTCCGCAAACACGCGCGAATCTTTTCCGTGTTGTGCGCATAATCGTCTACCGCACGATATCCGAGCGGAGAGGTTCCGACAAGTTCAAGCCGCCGCGAGACGCCGCGAAACGATGCGAGCGCCTCCGGAAGACAACACGCCGAAATGCCAAGCTCCTTTGCCAGCCGACAGGCCGCTGCTGCATTCCACGCATTGTGCAGACCCGGAATCGGCAACGTGAGTTCCTGCCCGTCGAGCGTAAACGAGACCGACCAGTCGCCCGCCCGGACATTCTCCGGCGGCGGCAGCTTTCGCCCATCCACGACAACCCCCTTGACCTGCGATAAAAACCGTTCGAAAAGCGCATTGCTCTCCGCCAACGGAAAATGGTCGGCGGAAACATTCAGCAAGATGGCCGCTTCCGGCTCGAAATCCAACAGCGAACGGTCGCTCTCGTCGACTTCCGCAATGCAATACTCGCCTGTTCCGCTCAGCACGGCACCGGTCCGCATCGGCGAAATCCAATTGATGCAAGGTGCTCCGTTGACAACCGTCGGCGACGCCCCCGCCACCTCGAAAAGATGTCCGAGGATGGCGGTCGTACTCGATTTCCCGCATGTTCCCGCGACCGCAATCAGCTTTTGGCGGCTGAGCCCTTCGGCAAGCGCACGGGCCCGGTGTACGACCGGAATGCCACGCTTCTTCGCCATGGTCAAATCCGGATTGTCGGCTTCAATCGCCGTCGAAACAAGCACCCGGTCCGTGTCATCCTGCACGCCCGAACCATCCTGCGGATAGAGCCGGATCCCGCGCGCCCGCAAACAGGCAAGGGAGGCAACGGCCGTATGATGATCCAAAAACCGGTCCGAGCCCGTAATCTCCTCCCCGCGATCGGACAAAAACTCGGCAAGAGCCGACATGCCGACACCGCCAATTCCAACCAAATGCGACTTCATGGAAATACGGTTCTCACTGCCCGAGCGGCTTCATGTCCGGCGTTGCCGGATACGCAAAAACGGCGCAAAACAAAATCAGAAGCGACAACGCCAGAAAAACCGCCGAAACAATCCTCGTGCGCTTCGTCGTGGCATTGCACGCCAGAATCCAATCGCGCATCAGCCATGGTTTTGCAATGGAAAACATCCCCGCGACAACCAAGCCGTATGCGCAGGCGATCGCGAGATACCGCGCAGGCGACGGATGCCAGCGCGCCGATGCCAACAGGGGCGTCGGAATCAACACAAACAACAAGCCCGCCGATCGGCATGCCAGCAAATCACGCAAAACAGAGCAGACCGCAATCGTCGAAACCGGAAAAAACACCATCGCAATCCACGGGTTGCCGAGCGCAAAAGCCGGAATAAACTCCATCAAGAGCGCCGGCACCCAAAGCGATGCCCAGAACATGGCAATTGTCGTCAACACGACACCGGTCGCCCGATCGCGCGGAAACCTCTTCCATAGCCCCTGCAAGCGCTCCGGATACAACACACCCGGAAGCGAAAGACCGAACATCCCGAGCCCCAACAAACCCGCAAACCAAGCGAGCATCGGATAATCGGGTTTCAAAAGAACAGACAATTGCATGGCGGTTTTTAGGTGGAAAGATGGCAAGAACGGTCCGGCAATCAGTTGTCGAAGCCGATCCAAAAGACAAAGCGGCGCTCACGCGTCCATTCATCATCCTTTTCAATCGGAAAGGCATAATCCAAACGGATCGGGAACCCTCTGAAATCAAAGCGAAAACCAAGACCGGCCGAAGAACAGAGCTCGCCCAAGTCGAAATCGTAGGCGTCTTCCCAGACATTGCCAATATCGTAAAAGGCCGCTAACCGGATCTGCTGCAGAAGATTGACGGACAACTCCGCAGTCGCCCAGAAGATCGTTTGCCCCCCGACTGGACTGTAGTCACCCTCGATTTCATTGTTCTTTGCCTTGGGGCCGATGTTGCGGTAGCGAAAACCGCGAACATTGCGGCCGCCACCCAGAAAATAGCGAGAGCCGATCGGAACTTCGTCCCCACCGAGACCGTCCACCGTCGCCACACGCCCGGAAAGCGCCAAACGCAGCCCGTAGCCAAGCGAAAGATAATGGTTGACGCGCAGATTGAGCTCGTAGAAATCGTAGTCCGAACCGAAGGCGGCATTGTACAGCGTCGCATTCGCCAGCGCACGAGTGCCGCGATTCGGCACCATCGAATTGTCGCGCGTATCGTAGACCCAGGAAAGCGCGACGTCGCTCAAGAGATAGGAGTCGTCCTCGTCCGTAAAGCGGTACAACGTTCCGGGATGATCGATCAATTCATATTCGTACGGAACGACATCCTTCAGCGAAACCGCCGTCAATCCGTACGAAAGGCCAACCCGCCCGACCCACGGAACCATGCGGGTCAACCCGATGTTGAAGCCCGTCCGGCGCTCGTCAAATTCGTCATATTCGCGATTCTTGATGAACAAATCCGTATCGAGCGACAGACGGCGATCCAAAAACCACGGCTCGATAAAGGAAATGTCCAAATCCGTCGCGTCCTCGGCTACCGTCAAATCCAACCGGGCCTTCTGTCCGCCGCCGCTGAAGGTCGGCCAATTGAAAATGTCGAAGTTCGACTTCGAAATGCCGAACATGCCGACGACATGGTCGACGGTCGAAAAGCCCGCGCCAAGCATCAGCGAGCCCGTCGGAGCCTCGTCGACGTCGTAGTACACGTCGCGTGTTCCATCCTTCAGAACCGTATCGTAGAGCCGGACATTGGAGAAATATCCGAGGTTTTCCAAACGGCGTTGGGACCGCTCCGCCTGCACGAGATTGTACGGCTCGCCCGGATTGAGACCGATTTCGCGGCGAATGACCTTGTCCTTGGTCGTTGTATTGCCTCGGATTTGAATGCTGTTGATATGGACCAATGCGCCTTCCTGGATATGAAGCGTCAAATGGACCCGATGCGCATCGTCGACGCTCATCTCAGGGCGTACGCGCGTATCCGGATAACCGCGCGAGGTGTAGAAATCGCTCACCGCCTTCCGCGCATCGCTCATGGCGGCGGCCCCCGCGACATCACCCGATTTCAACGGGACCGTCGACAAAATCTGCTGCGCCGGATAAAGCGTATTGCCGGAAAGCGCAATCGACCCGATATGGTAGATTTCGCCTTCCTCGACTTCGTACAAAACACGGATATCCGTGCCATCGTACACCTTCTGCGGATCCTTGACGACAACGTCCAGATAGCCCGCATCCAAATACTGCCGCCGGGCATCGGAAGCGACCAGATTCAGATCCGTGTCGGTCACACGCGGCGTAATGACCCACGAGAGCGGATTATACCAATCGTGAATGCCGGAAAGTTTGCCCAAGCGATCGTCGTCGATTGCCTTCGCCCCCGGAAATTCCGGAAACCGTACGCGATACCGCTCGCCTTCTTGAATCTGCAAAATGAGGTTTACCCCGTTTCCGGATTCCACCGGCTTGAGAACCGGCGTCACCGCAACGTCAAAATAGCGATCGCGCAAATAGGCGGCACGAAGCCGTTCCGCCGCCGTCTTTGCAAGCGCTTCATCGATAAATTCGCCCGGCTTGAGCTCGATCGTCTTGCGGGCTCCCGAACGGGTATATGCTTTCAGCCCCTCGAAGGTCGCCTCTCCGATCATCCGCTGGCGCACCTTCACCGTGTAGACGACCGTTGCCGTGCCATTCGTTCCGGGCTCCGTCGATGCGTCGACATAGGCAAAACGCCCGGAATCCAACAACGCCTTCACGTCCCGGGAAAGGAGCTGCGCGTCCAAATCCTGACCGGGCGCAGCCCCCAGAAAACCGTGCACGAACGACTCGTCAATCATCGCCCCGTCTTGCGGCCGAATCAAAACATCCCCAATGATTGTCGCTTTTTCCCCCGCGCCGTGCGCAGTGGAAAGCAAGAACAAAGAAGACAAAAGGAAACCAGCGGTAAACCGTACTGAATTTTGCATTTGAAAACGGGATAGAAGATCAAACGGACGATCCTATTCTATTTCAATTCGCCCGTTCTCGCAACGCACAACCGATACTCCCTTTTTTTTCGCCTTGCGCCGCAACTCTACGCGTCCCCACGCCCGTACCCCCGTGGTACGACCGCGCCGCCCGCGCGGCATGGCGGTGCAAACCCTCGCCCGTGCGGCTTGGCGGTGCACCTCCCATCGTGCGGCTTGGCGGTAGGTAAGATGAGAACAACTTGCTTTGAACCTTATCAGG
>JAEDLN010000254.1 GCA_016295275.1 Kiritimatiellia bacterium | reverse complement strand
ACCCGCTGGCAAGCCGCAAACAAGAAACAATGTCCATTACAGATACAAAAACGCAGCTCACCCTTTATTTGTCGGGGTAAGACGCACTTCGGCGCTCAAAAAATGGGTAAACCAGAGAGCCTGAAGATGTCTGAAGGGCCGAAGTCTTCCACATGACCTCCGGCTCCGACTTGTGGTTGCGCTCGTGGTAGCGCCCCTCGTGGCCGAGAAGGGTCAGACCCCCACCCCACACCGAATCAATTCTAGATTTTCATCTAATCACCTGAAGATAATGACCAGTCCGGGCTGCGGTTCATAGTGATAGTAGAGCGTCTTGCCGTCGTCGGAGTAGAAGAACCCGCACGGCGCGGGGATCGGATTGTTGCCGAATTCTATCGTCTCCTGATCGAGACCGACCGACGAGCGAACGAGCGGAATGTCACACTTGCCGAGCGAACCCTTCTTGAGCGGCAGATCGCGCTTTGCCGGCAGATTCACGATCACCTTGCCTCCGGCGGGGAACTTCGTGTTGGCCACGACCGGCGCCGTTTCGTACCCCTCGGCCGGAATCGCGAAAAGAAACGGCGTGCCGTCGGCCGCGGCGGTGAAGCTCTGCTTGAACTCCAACGCCGGTGCCGCGCCTGTAAACGAGAACGCTCCGGTCGTCTCCGCGGTCACGGCCTTCTCAAAATATAGATATCCTCCATTCGCAATGTCCACGACCGTATCCAAATGAGAGAAAGTCGGATAGCACTTCACCGTCGCGCCGTTCACCACGCCGAAATACCGTCCGAGACGATTGTTGCCATAACCGTGCTGCGTTCTCACGTCGATTCCGACATTGTCGAAGACATTCGTCCCCGTAAAGTAATCGGTGGTCGCCGTGGCCGTCAGATTGATGAACGCTCCGTCACCAACACCCTTAAAAGTAATCGCGTGTCCCGCGCCGCTGTTGAAGAATCCGGAGCTCACGTAGAAGACGCCGGGAGCTTCGACCGTACCGTTCAAGCCCGCGGCAATCGTCGCCGTCGCGCCATACCCCGGATAGACCGCGCCGTATTCGCTCGTGGCCGGCCCAGACCACGTCTCCGCATCGATCCAAGAACCTCCCGCCCGGACCAGCGTGAACGACCCGCTGTCCTTCAACGCCCCCGTCGCAAACGCGCTCCAGTTCGTCACTTGCGCACCGCCGTCAACCGGCGCATAAACGTGCATCAGTCTCGCATAGTAGGTCTTCCCGTCCAATGGATAACCCGCCTGAACCATATTCGCGACAATCTCAACGTCATCTGCGGCCGTCACCGGAACCGCCGAATTCTCGATCGGAACATATTCGCCCTTCTCGGAAGTCGCAATGGCGAGACAAACGACATTCTCGCCAGATCCCAGCGACGAAAGCGAAGACGCCATCGACCATTTGCCGCGCTCCGTCGCGAGCGAAACGTCTCCAAACGGATTCCCCGCCGTCACCGAGAACACCTCGGTTTCGGCCGCATTCAACTCATCGGCGTGATTGTCGGCCACGATCTTCAGATAATACGTCCGGCCGGGCTCCGCCGCGAACGAGAGTCGATACGCGCCAGCCGCAACCTCCGTCACCAAAGAGCGCGAAAGCGTCAGCTCGTCCGGCGCATAACCGTAAACGGCCGTCAGATCGGCCGTCGTCCGCGACCCTGTCGACGAAAGCGCGACCGTGATATCGAAACTTGCTGCACGAATATCCGCTGCCGCAACCGAGGCCTCGACTTCAGGATTCGTCGTCGATGCTGCCCGGTAAAGATAACGGATCGCCACCAAACCGTCACCTCCCGTGCCAGTTCCTGAACCCTGATGCGCACCTGCGCCACCGCCGCCGAGACCGTCCTCGCCATTATTTCCGGCGGCCTTGGCACTGCCGCCCGCACCATTACCGCCGCCGCCAGTACCACCGACACCCCTATATCCGGCTCCGCCTCCGGCGAAACACTGCTCAAAGCCGAAAATGTCACTCATCTTTCCCGCGCCGCCGTTACCCGAACCGACGGATCCGTCGAAAGCGCCGCCTTCGCCGCCCGCGCCGCCGCCGCCGGAACCACCCCAATATTCATTGTTCGACGTGCTGCCGCCGTCACAACCCTGGCCGGGTTCGCCCTCGCCGCCCAGTTTAATGTTTTTTATCGTCGCGCCACCGCCGCCCGAACCGCCTTTGGCCGCTGCATTCGCACCGCCGCCACCGCCACCGCCAAACGCACGATACAGTTCCGTCGCCCCCCCGGACGCCATCACCGTGTCTGCACCGTTGTTGAGATAACCTCCGGAGTTCTGAATCGTCTTGCAGCCGGAACCGACCGCAAGTGAATACGACGAGTCCGCATCCATGATGAAGGAATCGACTTCCAGCATACCGCCAGCGCCACCGCCGCCGGAACCGTAATAAGCCGTTCCGCCGCCCGCGCCGCCACCGCCAATCAGGAGAAGACGCGCATTGAGCATCTGACGTGCCGTGAATGTCTCTGCCGCAGCCGCATTCGTGAACACATGGACATACTCGTCTTCGCCGAGTCGCAGGATGATGTCGCCTCCCGACGCATATGGAGAGGAATCGACCTTGTGCGAATCCGCCGCGAGTTTTTCGAGGAACGTCTCGGCATTCGCGCCAATCGCTACCACGCCCGCGACGACCGCCGCGAGCACCTTAAGCTTCATCATAAGCTTTTTCATTTTCGTCTCCAAGCGAAGTGAAAACGCGATGATTTTATCAAACTCACGCGCAGAACGCAAGGGAAAGAGACATGGTGTTTTCAAATCCCCTTCTACTTCTGTCCATGTTCAGCCGAATATTACG
>JAEDLN010000253.1 GCA_016295275.1 Kiritimatiellia bacterium | reverse complement strand
CATCTAGCTATGGTACGGTTCGCGAGACGATGCTCACATTTGATAAGGCCGATCCGATTACTAAACTCGACTGCTTTCATTACATGGCCACACAAGCTCTCAACACGGCGAGCCGCGATCTTTGGGAACCTGCGTCCTATCTCGGTCGAATGGCTTCCAATCTTGGCAAAGAGGAGGAACTAGAGGCATTCGCCGAGGCACAGATTGCAGCAAAAGATCCGGATTGGTCTGCGGTTTTCTCTGGTGCAATCGCCGAATGGCAAGCCGAGCGTGGTGCGTTTGAGAAGGCATCGGTCTACCTTGAAAAAATCGTAAATGACGCGGATCGATATACCGAGTTGCAACGTCAGGTCGCTGCTTCCCGTGCTGCAACAATCCTCGCACAGAAAAAAGATGCTCCGGAAGAGGCTGTTACCTACCTTTCCAACCTCCTCGAATCAACCTTTACGACAAACGCCGCTCCGGTTGCCTTCTGTTCCCTCGCATCACAGGCGAGCGATCTCTATTGTACGAAACTGGGCAAAATTACAGAAGCCGAAACACTTTCTCACCGCATCCTCGAACTCGGCCCCAATGTGTCCGTTCGCGATTTCTGCCAAGCAGCCGATCGCCTCGCATCAATACTTGCCGACCGCGGTGATGCAAAGGGGGCATCAGATGCAATTCTTCTCGCAATCGACCGGTCCGTGATGCAACAGGCTGGAGTTGCACGACGCCTTATCCAATTGGGAGCTTCCTCCAAGCAACTCGAAAGAGGCGTTACGCTCCTTCGTTCCCGAATGGCTGAACTACCGAAAAATACCGACGAGTATCGAGTCCGGGCTGAACACATCCAACCCGAGCTCATTGCACTCCTTCTCGCCCTTAATCAATTTGAAGAGGCATTCGCCGAGGCACGCGTCCTTGTTTTCCTCGCATCCAATCAGGCCTATCCTAGTGCGGTCGAACAGGTTGCCCATGTCCTGAAGGCAATCGATGGGAACCTCGGACGCGCCAATGACTGGCTTGCCTTTCAGAGCACCGTTTTTACCAATACCGCCGAAGCATCGCCCCCGGTTCTGCTCTCAATCCCCGTTGCGTCCGATGACGTTCGAGTCTCTGCAGCCAATACACTCGCTACGACGCCCGTTTCCGGCGATTGGAACGCGCGTCTCGTCCGCGCTCGCTATCTGCTTTGGCTCGACTGTCCCGTCGAGGCTACCGAAATGGCGGCTTCCGCCTTTTCCATCTGCCCGCTTCGAGAGAACGAATTGCAGACCTGCGCCACCGCTGTCACGCGTCCGCTCCTTGTCGCTACGCGCGATGAACCCGCTGCCAAAGCCATCGTTGACTGGCTACTGACCGGAAAAGGCGAAAACCCATTCCCTGCACTCCGCGAGCGACTGAAGTATCCACCTGCCGGCAAATCGACTTTCACAAAAGAGTGAAAATGCAAACGACCGCACTTGCAAGGATTTTTTCTCAAAACATCCAACGCTCTCGCGCTGTTGGATGCCATGCAATATCATCCCTCATCATTGTGGTCGCTTGTTCATTCATTTCGGGTGCTCGTGGCGAGTCCGTCTTTCCCCTTGTTCGCATCCGGGATCAGGTTGTTTCGGTCATTTCGGCTCCTTCCGTTCCAAAATCACCCATGATTCGATTGGAAACCTGTCTTCCTCCAAATGAAACCTCATTGCTTCTTTTGAAAAAACGCTTCCTCGAACCCCCCGCGATTCCAACGTCCACGATTCGGCTCCCAAACATCCGACACCCCATCTATCCACCCCCATTCTCCTCGCGCTCAATCGCTTTTCGTTCTTCGGACGAATGGCAGGATTTCTCCAAATCAAAAATCTCGCTATTTTCCACCCTCGCACCCACTTCATCTGTATCGCCTTGTCTTGAACCCTTTTTCCATCATTTGCCAATCATTACCCACCCATTGTTCACCGAACGTTGCGTCAGCATCCCACTTGGTGGGCTTTCCGAAGATTGTGCCGACCGAATGGCTGCTCTTCTCGCCTACGAAGCAATGCAGGAGGGAGCCGAAAATCCTATCGATCCCAAATGGCGGCCATTTCTCGCGCATCTCGTAGCGAATCCTCCCGACAACATCGATGCAGACGCAATCTATCAACTTCTGCTAGCCGGCTTCGAAGGCGTGGACGATGAATCTCGGATGCAACTTGCAGAGGCATGGGCCATACATCATGACGGCGGTCGCTATGCGGGCGATATTACATACGCTTCTCTCCGCGCTATCTTCCATGCCGGCAACTATCGCAGTATCTATCATCGTGCCAAAAACATCGCCGAAAACCACCCGGATTTTGCCGTTCGGGCAATGCTTCTTTCCGTTCTCGCTGATGCCTATGTGATGGAAAATGCCCGCGCCAAAAAAACGTTGGATAACCTCAAGATCGTCTATGCCAATTCGTCTGAGTATCCGGAGATTCTCTATATGGAGGCCTGGCTCGCTCTCGAAAATTTCCGCAAGGGCGAAGCTGAGGTTATTCTCTATCGTATTCTGCACGACTATCCTTCATCCTCCGCCGCCCGAAAAGCATCACAAATTCTAGAGGCGCTGTGAAGAAAGAAAGAAAGAAAACACTTCTCCCAACTTCTTATTATCCCGTCTTTCCAAAGTCGATTCTCAATGAAACCGCTCTCGTTTCTCCTTGCCTTGTGCGTGTTGCTTCCCGCAGTATCCTGCGCGGGAGCGATCTGCTCCTGCACGGGCGGAGAAATTGCTTCGGATGACGCTGTAAAAAATGCTCTCGGAGTGCTGACCGTCTATGGTAAGAGTTGCGGCGAGACGTCTT
>JAEDLN010000252.1 GCA_016295275.1 Kiritimatiellia bacterium | reverse complement strand
ATGGCGGTAGGGCGCGATGTCCCCATCGCGCCGCCCGGGTAATGCGCGTGCGAATATTGCGTGCGAATATGGCGTGCGCACCCCGCATGCGTAATGCGCGGGATGCCAAGCCGCGTACCGCGCCGATGGCGCGGCGGCGCGAGCCGGGAGGCCCGGCGGCCAAGCATCGCGCCCTACCGCCAAGCCGCACGAGAGGGCGCACGACCACGGGACACGGGCGGTGCGCACGACCACGGGATCGCAACCGGGCACGGCGGTGCGCACTACCATCGCGCCTTCGTGCCTCCCCTCCATCGTACCCGGCGGACGAGGTTTGTTTGACGGACAGACTCGATTCTGATAACATGTAAGGAACATGTCAAAAACCAATGTGCGCGACAAAAAATACGGTCGCATCCAATTTACGCAACCCGACAGACTCCCGCTCTGTCTCGAGAGGAATAAATCATGACAAAGGCACACAATACGGCATTGATTGTTCTTGCATTTTGCTTGTTTTTTCACGGTGTGGCTCTTGCCGCCAACATTTCATGGACGGGTGGAGCCGGCGCACGGGAGGACGGTACGTACAGCTGGGCCGATCCGGCCAACTGGGGCGGGACGCTCCCCGGCGAAGCGGATGTCGCACTTATCCAAAATGTGGATAAAGCTCCGGATCCGATGCTCATCAGTCTGGACGGAGAAACGGTGACGGTTGGAAGCCTCAAGCATGTGAGTACGCCAAAGGCCATTCTCACAAACGGATGCATTCGTTTGGCACAAGGCCAAGTTTTCGGTAATTCGACGGATTACGGCATCTATACCGATATCGAGCAGCTGGTGGACGGGAAATGGTACAATGACGACAGCTACGGAAAGTGCATTGCCCTGTATGGAAACCTGTCGGGACCCGGCATCGTTACCAGCGATGGCAACCAAAACCGAAACTTGAGGCTGATTGGGAGCCGCGTATCTATTCCGAAAATCATCCAACGTTCGAGCAGTCTCGATGCGCGGGACGGTACGCAATTCTTCGGCACGCAGATTGAGATCAACGGAGGTTTTGCGGATGGTAACTACAATGGAACGAAGGTGATTATCCGGCTGAACGAAAACGGCGATCTGACGGAAGAGGAAGCGCTGGTTTTCCATGACGGGGCGTCCGTCGTCTTTACCGGTGCCGGCGGTACGCTCACTTATTATCGCCCGATTCCGACGGTCGATCAGCGGCTTTCGATGGCACTCAAAGGCGGCAAGGCGGATGTGTATATTTCCGGAGGAACGGCAACCGGAAATTTCCTGACGGTGACGAATTTTACGCGGGAGGTCGGTACCATGCTGTATGTCAACGGATCCGGTTTTCGCCTTCCCGGAGTCGCAAACGACGAAACGACGGGCTATGTGGGGCCGTGGCTCTGGGACAAGAATTATTTGCCGATGTCGGTTACGGATGCCGACGGAACCCTGGTCGCCGCGACGGAATCTTCGCTTCAGGCATTTCCCGCAAACGGCGGAAGTCCCGCGGCCTTGATGCGTACGACGGCCGATGCGGAATACACGCTCGAGCAGAATACGTCGCTTTTCTGGCTCTGGGATACATATGGCGAGGGAAAGACCTTCCATTTGGGCGATTACAATCTGGACGTCTACGGTCCGCTTGCCTTCCGCTACGGCGGCGGAAAAACAAAGCTTTTCGAGACGTCCGGAACGGGAAAGATGATTTTCCACGGCGATGAAATCATCATCATGACAGGCGGCGATCAGCGGATCGAGTTAGCCGTTCCGATTGCATGGGACGCATCGTCCTCTCTTGAGCCCTATCCGAGTCTTATGCTGAACCTCGGCAGTAAAACGAGCGGGGACGGCGTTGTTCTTTCGGGACGGGATGAAATCGGCCATTACCGGAACATCAATAGCTCGATGATGGCTCGCAAGCTCATCTTTGACGGACCTTCGGACCGCCATATCCACGGAGCCATTCAGGACACGTTGCATATTGAGCAGCGCGGAGAGGGAACGTTGACCTTCGAGCCGACGAGTTCTCTTCAGACCCGCATTTTCTCCCTAACGGCGATAAACGGCAAGATTCTGATGAAATCGGCGAACATCGCTGTAGCGGCGACGATTATGACGAATGGCGTGTTTGAGCTTGCGGAAGGAATGTCGGTTACGACAACGCCCAAAATTTTGAACGGCGGTGTCTACCAGGGGTTTGGTACGAGTACGCACGGCGTGCGCGACGGACGCTTTCTCGCGGGCGGCGTAATCGCGCCCGGAAATGAGACAAAGGCCGGTACGCTGACGATGGGCGGCATGAAACCAGAGGGCGATTTCACCCTCGTCTGCCGCGTGGACTCCGAAACAAACGGAACCATCGCCTTTACCAAGAACTCCAAGCTCACCTTGCTGAAGACTGCAATGACCGGCACCATTCGCGTGGACGATCTGACGGCAAAATCCCGCCGGATTCGTCCCGAAGAGGAATTTGTCGTGATCGATTTCAAAAACGGCGGTGTGGAAAATCCCACGACTCACGGCGTGACCTGGCAGGTGACGACCGGAACGCCGGAGCACTTGGACGTATCTGCTGCCGTCGTGACGTTGGATACGGCAAACAAATGCCTGAAGGTCAGCGGCATCAAGTCGCTGTACAACGGAACGCTGATGCTCTTCCGGTAAGGGATAAACGCATTGCCGTTTCGGTTGCCACGTGCCCTCCGCGTGTGGTGGCGAGCCGCCACGGGCGGTGGCGCGTGTGTAATGGCGGTAGGGCGCGGCGGTGAGCCACCGCGGGCGAATATTGCGTGCGTAATGGCGGTGCGGCCCCGCGTGCGT
>JAEDLN010000251.1 GCA_016295275.1 Kiritimatiellia bacterium | reverse complement strand
CTTTCAGCGTTTGGTCCGTATTCCCGTTGAAGGAAAGGGCGTGAAGGGACTTCGTCTCGTTCCGCTTTCCGCATGGGGGGCGACGGAAGCGCACGTGTTTGCCTTCGACGCCCGCTGAGTTTCCGGCCGCGCTTGGTGCAGGTCGGTGCTTGCCGCCTGCGGAAAGCGCCCTTTCTCCCGCACTCTTCTCACATTCCATTTCCGCTTTTCCGTATGCATAAGAAACAGATTGAAAAAGTATTTGTCATCAATCCAGAAAAAGCCCCCATTGGTTTGCGGAATCTATTTTCCCGTCGGCTTGTCGAGCACATGGTCGGTCTTCCCAAGCTCGATCGCATCGTTGCGGATGCGCGTGCGTTGATTTCCTCGAATGAAGGCATGAATTTCAACGATGCCCTCTTGGATGGGATGGGTGTCAAGACGGAGGTCCTCGAAGAGGATTTGGCGAAGATTCCGAAAACGGGTCCTGTCATCGTCGTGGCAAACCATCCGTTTGGCGGTCTTGAGGGCGTTGTCTTTCTGAAGATACTCGGGATGGTCCGGCCGGATTTCAAGGTTATGGCGAACTATGTTTTGTCGGCGGTTCCGGAGATGCGGCAGAACTTCATTTTTGTAGATCCCTTCGGCAGTGCGGAAGCGAAGAGTGCGAATCGCCGTCCGTTGATGGATACCATCCGATGGTTGAAGGACGGTCACATTTTAGGCGCCTTTCCCGCTGGGGAGGTTTCGAGTGTCGATTTGAAGAGTCGCATTGTACGCGATCCGCCTTGGTCGACCACGATTGCGGCCATTGCGCGCAAGACGGGAGCCACCATTGTCCCGATGCATTTCATGGGGCGCAATCCGCGCTTTTTCCAGTGTGCCGGGGTCGTCCATCCGCGTCTTCGCACAGTGCTTTTGCCCCGCATGATGTCCAGATTGCGCGGGCATAGCGTGACGGCCTTTATCGGTACGCCAATCACGCCTTCGGAAATCGCGAAGATTCCCGATGACAAAGAATTGACGAAGTACATGCGGCTGCGCTCGTATTCCTTGGAGGGACGTGCCGATCCGAAGAAACGGACCGTTTTCCCGCGTTTTCTCAAGAGGAAGGCTGCGTCATTTCCGCAAAAGGAGATTATCGATGAAACGCCGACGGAAGCGATCGAGGCCGAAATTGCGCGGTTCCCGGAGGAGGCCTTTCTGCTGTCGGGCAGCGGGTTGAAGGTCTACATTACCCGGTTGGGTGCGGATTCGGCGATTTTGCGCGAGCTCGGGCGTCTTCGCGAAATTACGTTCCGCTCGGTCGGCGAGGGAACGGGGCGCGAAACGGACACCGATGTTTTCGATCCGTATTACCATCATCTCTTTCTCTGGCACGAGACGGATCGCAAAATCGTCGGTGCCTATCGTCTGGGATTGACGCCTGAAATCATGGCGAAATTCGGCGTGGAAGGGCTCTATACGCATACGCTGTTCCGGTACAATGCAAAGCTGATCAAGCAGATCCAGCCGTGCATCGAGATGGGCCGCTCGTTTGTCCGTCCGGAGTATCAGCGGGCCTTTGCGCCTCTGTTGATGCTTTGGAAAGGGATTGGAACATTCATTGGGCGGCATCCCGAATATACGACGCTTTTCGGTCCGGTCAGCATTACGGCAGCCTATCGCGATTCTTCCCGAAACATGCTCCTGCGGTCGTTGCGGCTCTCCAACTTTTCGAACGAGCTGACGCGTCTTGTGAAACCGCGCAATCCGCCGCGCAAGGGACGGAAAGCCGAGTGGAAGAATCCCTGCTACGACGATTTGCTCTCCGATACGGATTTGGTCGGCAATCTGATTGCGGATATCGAGAAAGACCACAAGTCGATTCCCGTTTTGATTCGCCAGTATATCCGGCTGGGCGGCCAGATTCTCGCCTTCAATGTCGACGCGGATTTTTCGGATGTCGTCGACGGATTGATCATGGTTGATTTGCGCAAGACCGAGGCTCGGGCGCGCGCCCACTATATGGGAACGGAAGCGAACAAGCAGTTTTGCGCCTATCACAATCTTCCGCTTTAGTGGACCATGTTCAGCAGTTTCCTTGACGGGATGCGATTGCGCCGGATATCATGAAACCGAAACCGATTTCGTTGCCTTGGTTTCCGGAGGTTCGCGAATGCCTCTGGGCTTGGATGCCGTGGGCGCGTTCGCGCGGACTTTTGAAGCGTACTTCGCTGCCGCCGCATCAATGCATGGGATTTCGATTCTGCAATGCCGTCCATACGGTCGGGATGCGTTTTCCGATTGATATTGCATTTGTCGATCGGCACGGGCGTTTGCTCCGGCTGTATCAGAATGTTCCACCCGGGCGATGGTGCGTCTGGGGCGGATTCAAGGCGTGGACGGTTTACGAACGGGACAGTCGCCGCGGTGTGGAGAGCCCCCGTAGTGTGGCGAGCCGCCACGGGGTGGAGAGCCTCCACGGGCAATAGGGAGCCTCCACGGGCGAGTGGGTGGGTAATGCGCGTACCCCGTTGCGGTGCGATATTGTGGGTGGGAAATACGCCGGGCGTAATGGCGGTGCGCCCCCCGCGTGTGTAATGGCGGTAGGGCGCGAGTCGGGAGGCCCGGCAGCCGAGTCGGGAGGCCCCACGGACGACCATCGCGCCGCATTGCCCCGTGGCCGTGGGTAAATGGCGGCGCGATCATGACATCGCGCCGGGTGCGCGACCCTGCCGCGCACCGTGCCGCGGACAGAGCCGCGGCCTGCAAAACTCTCAGCGTGTGCTACTTGCCATGCCGCGCACCGCGCCGTTGGCGCGGCGGCGCGATGGGGACATCGCGCCCTACCGC
>JAEDLN010000250.1 GCA_016295275.1 Kiritimatiellia bacterium | reverse complement strand
GCCGTCACGTCCTCCGTTTCGCTTCTGGAAACGGTTGTCGCTTCGATTCGGGATAGCACGGGACTCTCTCGCCGGGCTTCCGGCATCGTGACGCTTGTCTACACGCTTTTGCTTGCGGTTCCGTCTGCGCTTGGCTACGGAAAGGGTTTCCTTGGAGGCGAGGTTATTCCGGGAATGACCTTCCTTGATTTTTCCGACTACATCACGAACAATGTGATGATGCCGATTGCAGCATTCTTCACTTGCATTTTCGTTTCCCGCGTTGTGGGAACGCGTTTTGTGGAAGAGGAGGTCGAGCACGGCGGATATTCGTTCAAGGCACGTGGCTTCTACCGTGTCATGTGCCGTTGGGTCGCTCCGGTATTGATGCTCGTCATCTTTGTGACCTTCGTGTTGGCCGGACTTGGAAAGATCAAAATCTAGACCATTGATTCAGATGGTCAACCGCCGACGGAATTCGTCTTTCCGCCGGCGGTTTTGCTTTCCGCTGTTTTTAAGGGGGACGAGCGATTGATTCTTATGCGCGATTCGGTACTGTATTTTCCATCGCCTTTGGGCGAAATCCTATTGACCTGCGACGAAGTCGGTTTGACGGGCGTATCGTTTCAGGACGGATCGCATTCTACGGAACAAACAGATTGTTTTCGGGAAGAGAATGCCGTTTTGAGGGAAGCCAAGCGATGGCTGGATATCTATTTTTCCGGGCGGGATCCGGATTTCACGCTTCCGTTGCACCTCGTCGGAACTCCATTTCAGCAAACGGTCTGGTCGCTCCTCTTGCGGATTCCGTATGGTGAAACGACGACTTATGGCGCACTGGCCAAGCGCATTGCACGGGACCGTGGAACAGGCTGCGTATCGGCGCAAGCGGTCGGCGGCGCCATCGGACTCAACCCGATTCCGATTTTCGTTCCCTGCCATCGTGTCGTAGGGGCGGGCGGAAGACTCTCGGGGTATTTGGGCGGGTCGGATCGAAAACGGAAATTGCTCGTGTTGGAAGGAACAGACGCGACCCGGCTGACATGAAGCATTGTCGGAGCGGGGTGTCGGAATAAAAAAGCCGACCATTCCTGCGGAGCAGGAAATGGCCGGGCGAGGGCAACCGAATTTTTCGATCGGACGATCGGGACTACTTGTATTGCAACTCGGTCCAAACGGGATAATGGTCGGAGAGATAGACGCCGTCTTTGCAATTGGTCCAGCGGCCGGACGCCGTGGATCGGAGCGCCCCCTTCAAGTAGATGTAATCGATGGTGTTATTCTTCACCCGACCATAGTTATGGAAGGTTTCCCAGTCCTGTGGGATGGGGGTATGCCATTCGGGGTTGTTCCGAAGCGGCGCCAGTTCCGGAGAATCGGGTTGCGCGTTGAAATCGCCGGTCAAGATGGACGGCACGTTCGGGAATGTGACGGATTCGGCCTCGTAGGAAAGGACTTGCCGCAATCCGGCCAATCGGGCTTCGACGCCCTCGTGGTCCAAGTGCGTGTTGAGAATGCGGAGAAGGCGTTTTTCCTCCAAGTCGTGAAGAATGAGATCGACGCAGGTCCGGGGGCAACGGCTTTGTTCCTCGTATCGGCTGCCGGGAACGAGTGGAGTGGGGGAGAGCCAGAACGTATCCAATTTCACGAGTTCGAAGCGTGATTTTCGGAAAGCGACGGCAACGCGTTCTCCGCTCAGATCCTTTTCGCGTCCGCACCCCAGTACGATATGGTCCGGAAGGACCTCGTCGACCCATTTCGCGGTATGGGGCAGGAGTTCCTGAAAGCAGAGGATATCGGCCGGTTCGCGCCGAAAGGCATCTAGGATAAGCGGTTTGCGACAGTCGAAACGATTTTCGTCATCTTGACCAAAGTCGCAACGGATATTAAACGTGACGATTTTCATGAGGTGTGACATTTGCTTATGGAATCGACCTTGTTTGGCGGGCGTTATCCATCAGGAAGCGAGCCACGTATGATGCAACGATTCCATTTGACGGAGTGGAAAGGGAGGCGATCGTCAAAAGAAAAAGACGGAACAAAGCGTTCCGTCTATTGCGGGAATCATCCGGAAAAAGCAATCAAGCCTTTTTCGTCTTCGGACCGAGGAGTCCGCTGACGCTGCGTCCCATGACTTTCGGGGCCTGCTCGACTTGCGCGATATCGGCGACATCGGTGCAAACACGGGCAAGAACCTCTGTTCCGAGTTCCTTGTGCGCGTTTTCGCGACCGCGAAACATAAGGGTGAGTTTAACCTTGTTTCCATCGGCGATGAACGTACGGATATTGCGGATTTTCAGTTGATAATCCGCCGTATCGACGTTGGCGTGGAACTTGACTTCCTTGACGTCCTGACGCGTCTGGTTTTTCCGGGCCTCTTTGCGCTTGCGCTCTTCCTCGTATTTGAATTTGCCGTAATCCATGATTCGGCAAACGGGAGGATTTGCATTGGGGCTGATTTCGACAAGATCCAGATCTTGTGCTTGAGCTTTAGCGAGAGCTTCGCGAGAGGAAAAGAGACCGAGTTGGGCACCATCCGGACCGAGCAAGCGGACTTGCGGGCAACGGATATTCTGATTGATTCGAACACGGTCATCGTTTCTGCGAGGATCGGGACGTCCGGTGGCAGGCCGCGAAGCGGGTTTCGGACGATTGAATGGGGGAAGGGGACTGATAGGAAACCTCCAAGGTTATGGTTGATGGATGGGAGCATTCTATCACATTTGCGGCGAAAGTTAACAGAAAAATTCATTTGCCTCCCATTGGCTTGCGAAAGCCTTCGTTTTCGGGAAATCCGAGGATCGTCTCGAGGGCGGGGGATGGCGTTTTTTGGGG
>JAEDLN010000249.1 GCA_016295275.1 Kiritimatiellia bacterium | reverse complement strand
AGGAAGCCAACGGCGTCGATTTCATCGAGTACTCGCTTCCATTCAAGATCGAAGCAAATCCTTCGGCCGAACTGGCCATTTCATCCGTGGCCTACACCAATGCGTCCTTTACCGTAACCTTGGCCGCAATGGGAGCGGGGGCGAAATCTGTCTCGATGGAGATGATGGTATGGTCGAATTCCGGGCTGACAGAGCAAGAGCGGACGATTGTGCTTGCCGAAAATCTTGATCAGGCGAAGGTGTTTTCGTACAATTTGACCGGGCTGCGTACAGCCACCCCCTATTGGGTCGCCATCAAGACCGTCAACGACCTCGGACACGAGACGACTTCGAGTGTGGTTTCTTTCGAGACGCTTGAACCATTTCCGGGCGCTTTCCAATATTGCGGTTTGCTCCAGCGCGGGTTCAAGGACGCGGAATGCCAGTTTGGACTTTCCGACTATGGTGCAGGATCCGCGTCGGTGGAATTTTCTTTGGAACTCTCCAAAACGGCCGATTTTTCTGAGATTCTCGCTTTTTCTGCCGGAACGATTTCCGGCGCGTTGCCAAAACGGTTCACGGCAAAAGCGACCGGTCTCGAACCGGACACGACCTATTGGGCTCGCGGCAAGGCGTTGAATTCATTTGGCTTTACGTTCTACAGCGAGATTTGCCAGTTCACGACACGATTGCAGCCGTTTGTCACTTCGGCCATTTCGGCGATTTGTTCCGAAGGCGGCTCCGATATTTCCATTACCCTGTCGGATATTCTGGAGGGTGTGACTGGAATGGTTACGCTTGCGGTTGACGGCAGAGTGGTCCAGACTTGGCAGGTCGCGGCGGAAAACGGGGTATTCCGTTGTCCGGCCTTTGTTGCCATCGAGTCCGGAACGCAAGCTCGGGTTGTCTATTCGATCGATTGCGAATTAGAGAATAGCCCGTATTCAGCGACCATTGAAGCGGAGATTTCCGGAGGTGTGAACCGGTATGTCGCCGAAGACCTTTCCGATTGCCGGGATTTTTACCCGCAAGCGGGGGAAATGGTTTCCTTACCGGAGATTTCGAATGCATACGGTTCCTATTTTGTGGCGAACGAGACGGTCGGCGAATTGCAGCCTGACGGGCGCACCGTGCGGCTGCTCAAGGCCGGCGGCACCGCCATCGTCTATCACGAAACGGATCCGTTCGGTTCGACCAATGTCGTGGTTTCTTCGGTTCCGCTGGTTGTTCCTCCGGTTCCGGCGGGAGAAGGCAAGGTGTTTCTCTGGACTGAGAAGAACTATCAATGGAGGGATCCTGCGAACTGGGTCTGTCTCAACGACGATTCGTCGACGGGCGTCGATTACCCGCACAATGTGGACGACGTAGCGATGATTTTCCATCGGAACGGAAAGGAAAATTCCAATTCCCTCTCGTTCGGGAGCGACGAAAACGCACCTGACATCATCCTCGGAGAAATCTACAAGGGATCTCTGAACAGTTATCTCGTCAACGAAGGCAACATTGAATTGGCGAGAAACGACAATGGTCCGGTGACAAATGTCCTGCGGTTCGCCAAGAGCGACGGAAGCGTCCCGCGGATTGTGTTCAGTTCCAGCCAGATCAAGAATCGAAATGCATGGTTCACGATCGGGCGAGGTCCGGATTCCGTCCGGCATGCGGAACGTCTTTTGTGCGACTTGTCGCAGGGGCTTGTCATCGACGGCGGATTCGGCAATGCCGCGAGCAACGAAATGCGCCGCGTATTGCTCAGGTTCGGCAATGCCGATGTAATCCTGCCCGAAGGGAAGGAGCTCCGCATCACAAACATGAACGACGTGAAGACGTCGGCCAATGGAAAGACGGTGGAATTTTCGGCGGGGTGCACGATTTCCGGCGGAGGACGCATTGTCCACGATGCACCTACTTACGCAAACCTTTCCGCCGAACTGGAGCGGTTTTCCGGAACATACGTCGAGTCGACGTATCATCCAAAGTACGATTTTTACCTGGTCTACGGCACCTTTCTCCGGTCAACCAATGTAGCCAACGCCACCTTGGAGGTCGCCGGCTGGCTGGATACGGTTCAATTTGGTTCCTACAGCGAGAGTGCCGACAAGATGCGTGGATTCGCCGGGCGCGGAAACGACCATGGATATGGATCCGAGAACACGAATCCCGGCAATGTGCTCGGATATGAAAATGTCGTGCTTAAAGGCGGTCTTTTACTGTTGAAGGCAGAGAACAATGCCAATTGGGCGGATAAATTGATCGTCAACCGTCCGGCGGAAATGACCATCGAGCGCGGTGTCAGCGCCATTTCTCTCAAAGAACAGACGAATGTCAACAATCCGACGAATGCGTTGACCGTGCCGAAATTGACGCAACACAATGGCGCCGTTCTCTATCTGAACGAGAACAATTCCAGTTCTTACGGCAAGACGCCGGAAGAGGTCCGGCAGCGCATCCGGTTCGACAATTTTGCCGAACATGCGATTGGGGAGCCAGGCGATCCGGCATCGGCGGACAGCGGCGAAGTCTTTCCCGTCATTCCATGGCTGCTCACAAAAGGCAACTGGTGCACCGATCCATCGAAATTCGATGGGAACGGCCAAAGCACCTTCTTTGTTTCGGTAGACGGAGAGAATGAAGTCATTTCGCCGTATCGCACCGCGACAGCGCTTGCCGATGCTACGCCTGGACAGAATGTCTCCTGCTGGGGCAAAGCGTTTGCCTTGACGGAAGACAAGACGATCAACTCGCTCTATAAGGGCACCTGGGGAGGTTCCTACCGGGATTTGGGCGAGGGGCGCACGTTGACGGTGACCTCCGGCGGCGTGATTCTCTCGCGCTACGGTT
>JAEDLN010000248.1 GCA_016295275.1 Kiritimatiellia bacterium | reverse complement strand
GCATGCCGCGGCTTGCCAGCGGGGGCTCCCCGCCCGCGGCACGGTGCGCGGCAGGATCGCGCACCCGGCGCGATGGTCGGCCACCGGGCCTCCCGGCTCGCGCCGCCATTACCCACGCAATATTCGCGCGCGGATTACGCACGACCACGGGGCACGCGCATTACCCGGGCGGCGCGATGGGGACATCGCGCCCTACCGCCATTACCCACGCGCATTACCCACGCGCATTACACCCGCGCATTACCCGTGGGGGCTCCCCACCGCCCGCCGGGGCTCCCGGCCCCCCGGGCGGCGCAATCAAAAAATTACGCGGGAAAATCGCACTCCAACCACGCCACGCCGTATGGTGCGAGCCGAAGCACATCGCCTTGCACATCGGCACCAATGCACAATCGGAAAACACCCCCCAACGAAAGCCCCGGCGCGAACCGCACCATCTGCGGCGCATTGCTGTAATTGAATGCGCAAAGCATGATTTGCCACTCCCACCTGCGCACAAAACTCAGCACATGCTCGTCCCGGTCGTTTTCCAGCCAGTCAAAGCTCCCTCGCGTCAATACGGCTAACGCACGGCGAACTTCAATCAACTTCTTTACAAATGCCATTCGGGCTTTTCCACGCTCCGTAACGGCTTCCTCCCATCCGATCGCAAGGTTTTTTCCATACTCGCGGTTCGCCCAGAGGCTATGCCTCCTGCCGTCTGCAATCTCCTGCCCGTTGTAAAGAAACGGAATGCCGTCAAGAGCAAAATCCATGGCTAGCGCAACATTTGTCAATTCCAAGGGGACCATGCGCTCGATCCGCGTCTCATAGGCATCGTTGGCAATGTCATGACTGTCGAAACTGCGGATTACCCGCGCGCCATTCATCCGTTCCCGCTCTTCCTGCATAGCGCGACGCATCTCCTTCAACGAGATTTTGCCCTCCATGACTTCCAGCGTTTTATAGGTGCATTGGAATGCATACGAAAGGTCAAATGCTTCGTATTGCTCCTCGCGTCTGCCGCTCGATTCGGCAAGCATGATAATGCCGCCCGGTTTCAGCCCCTCGATCCGCCTGCGCCCTTCTTCCCAAAAGTCGAGCGGAACATTGTCGGCAACATCGCACCGAAAACCGTCAAAATCGAAATCCCGGATGAAATACTCCATGTTTTGCCATAGATATTCCCGCAACGCCGGATTCTCGTAATTGAGCTCCGGAAAATGCCATGTCCCAAACCGAATGCTTCCGTCTTCGTTCAATTTGACGAAATCAGGGTGTTCTTTCAAAAAAACGGCATTTGCACTGCAATGGTAATAGACAAGATCCAAAATGGTTTTCAAACCATGCTTGTGGGCCGCCGCAACAAACTCCCGCAGATCCCGATCGCTTCCGTACTCGGGATCGACATGATAATAGTCTTTGATCCGATACGGATTCTTCGGATTGTCCAATCCGGATTTGCGCTGCCGTTCGCTCCAATGGCTCTTGTCCATATCATCATCGGAAACGACCGGCGGACAAAGATAAATGATATCCACCCCTAAATCGGCCAGATAGGGAAGCATTTTTTCAGCCGCCTTCAACGTCCCTTCCAATGTGAAGGACCGTAAGAAAATCTGATAAATCACGGCCTTTTCCGCGTATGCCGGCCATTGCCGAAGAGGTCTCTCCTGCCCGTCCATGCGATTTCTCCTCTATTTTCCGGAAGGATTCCAATCGATTCTTGACGAATCGCGCTACACGATACTCTTCCATTTCCCGAAATGCAACCCGCGCCCCGTCCCGGCTCGCGCCGCCGCGCTACTGCCCGTGGGGGCTCCCCATCGCCCGCGGTGGCTCACCGCCGTACCCCGTCGTCTTGGCGCGGTAAAGCCGCGCCATCGCCCGTGGGGGCTCCCCATCGCCCGTGGGGGCTCCCCATCGCCCGCGGTGGCTCACCTATTGCCCGTGGGGGCTCCCCACCCATGCCACTCGCGGGGTTCGGGGTCCCCCCGGTCGATGTCCCCCGCCCCGTGCCCTACCGCTCCCTGCTCTTCAGCTCGTTGAGAATCTGGGGATACAGCTGCGCCGTCATGCCGCCATCGACGATTAACTCCGCCCCCGTAACGTTTTTCGATTCGTCGGAACCAAAATACCAGACCGCATTGGCGATATCCTCAAAATCAGAAATATCGCCCAGTGGCGTAAGCTCGCCGTTGACAATCTGCTTGGACCCCATCTCAACCCAACGCGCCGTCTTGATCGTCCCCGGAATCACGACATTCGAGCGAATGCCATACGGCCCCAAATCAACCGCAAACGACTTCGACAACGCATTGATGCCTCCCTTCGACGCAATGTAGGCCGTGCGATTCGGCAACGCACGATACGAGGTGTTGGAACCGATGAAAACAATCGCCCCTTTGCGATGCTCCCGCATGCGCAATGCCGCCTGACGGACGATCATGAAGTTCCAAACGAGATTTGTTTCGAACACACGCTGGAATTCTTCAATCGGAAGCGTGAAAAAATCCATCCCCTTCGCCGGATCCGTACCAAACCCCATATCCGCCGAATTGAGTACCACCGTTTCGACAAACCGGCCTGCATGGTCGATGTCGGCAAAAACCCGGATGACCCGTTGCTCGTCCCGAATGTCAAGCGCATAGCCTTTGGCAAATACTCCGTACCTCTCGGCAATGCCTTGCGCTGCTTTTTCCGCCCGGCTTCCGTCTCGGGATGTCAGAAATACATCATACCCTTCCTTGGCAAATCGCTCCGCGCAGGCAAGCCCGCTTCCAATGGTGCCTCCGGTAACAAAAACGGCTTTGTTCATGATCGTGCCTTTCTTCAAAAATAGAAAGCGGTTT
>JAEDLN010000037.1 GCA_016295275.1 Kiritimatiellia bacterium | reverse complement strand
AAATCGGAGACGATTGCTCCCGATAGCTCCTCGATACTCGTCCCGTCGCCGAAGGCGAAACCCTTTGCCGCACGTTTGAAGCGGTTCCAGAATGACGTCCGCTTTTTGTGGATTTCATCGCGGACGGCGGCCACCTCCGCCCGGTTCGTGATGTCGCTCCCGTCCAAGACCCACCCCGCAAGATCTTCCGCTTCGCCAAGCCGGCCTTCCGCCGACAGTCCGCGAATCTCCGCAAGCCAATCGTAGTCGGGCAGCGACTCAACCTGCTCCTCAAACGACTCCGTAGCGCCTAGCCATAGGCCGAACCCGCCGACGAGGAGGAAGAGAAAACCGAAAAAAATCCTTCTGGCGTTCTGAAACATGGCAAAAGATACCCGTATGATCAATTCTGGACAATCTTCGGCAAGGCGCGTTCGACCGTATCGGACAGCATGGTTTTCACGTCCGCTCCAAACTCGTCCTTGAACCCAGACAGCGCGAGGTGCCGTGAATCGGATGAAATCCCGTTCAACAGGTAGGTGCGGGTCAGCGCCCCTCCTTTAAGGACGATGCCCGCGCCCACCACGCCTTGGAAGACTCTCCCGCCGATTCCCCCAAGCAGTCCGGACATGTCGCACAATTCGCACAATTCCTCGACCGAGGCTGCGAACAAGGAAGCGAAAACGACATGCGCCCAAATTGAAATGGTCGTTCGGGCATCCGGGCGGAACCCGTAAATCCGGAACGTCTCAAACACAAGCTTGGATTTCCAGAAAAACATGCCAAGGCCGTCGCCGGCGGCCGAGGAAGACGCGGCAACGGTCAGTCCCGCCATCTTGGCGATTTCAACCGCTTTCTGCTTTGCCGTGGCTTCACGCTCGGCAAGAAGCTTCTTGACGGTCTTGTCGATGTCGGTCGGGCGCTCAAGCGCACAGCGGAGGATGCGTCTGTCTTTTTCTGGACACGACGAAACGGACAGCATCGCTTCGGCCACGAATAGCCCGGCCTCTTTTCTTCTGCGCGGATCGTTGTCGTCGAGAGCGGCTATCGCATCGGGGCCTACCAGCGGAATCTCCCGGAACGGCCGAAAGAGAAAGACATAGAAAATAGCTGCCGGGGCAAGAAGAAACGCCATCAGAAGAACGAGCCTGACGAAATTCGGCAAGAATCCCGCCAACATCGACCCGGATTCCGGAACCAGCCGGTAGGAAGCGGCCCCCGTTGAAGCGTCTGCCCCGTTTTTGTGACCCGGTTTCGTTTCCGGACTGCTGCCGTTCCCGGTCATTGTCCCGTTTCCGGCATTGACTTCAGCAGCATCGACCACGGGCAGACGCCCCGGATTTTCCTTTCCCGCATCATCGGCGACCATCCGAAAGACGGGAATCTCCGTTGAACGAAAATCGAAAAGAGAGGCGACCTTTTCCGACACCAGCAATGCGCTGGCAAGATAAATCATACCGCCGACAACCGCTGCAAGGAACGCAGCCCATTTGAGAAACCGTTTCGCATCCATCGTCCTCACCCCTCCTCTAGGATCCGCTTCATGTTTTCCATCGTTTGAATGGATTGATTAAGCTTGTCTTTTACCTGGCCGGTCGCGTTCTTCCTTGCCTTGGCTTTTTCCTCTTCCTCTCGGATTTTGGTCTGAAGCCTGTCTTCCGCAGCCTTGGCAATCCTCCTGCCTTTCTCGATGATTGCATCTCGGAAGGCATCGCCAATCGACTCCGCAACCTCGTCAAAACCTTCTTCCAGAGACTTTTTCAGGCTATCGAACGTCCGCGCACATTCATATTCCCAGACGGAATCGCTTCCATATTTACGATTTCGGTATGGCGCCCAGGGAACGCACGATACATCGGGTTTTTGCGGAATGTCCAGACCTTTCGTAAGCTCGTCGATGTCAACATCCTCCAGCAGACAATCGGGCAATCTGTCCGTCTCGGCACAATCCGCCTTTATGACTTCCCATTGGACGCTAACGCGATCCTTGACTACTTTCCATTGCTCCAAATTGACGCTCAGGGTCTTGTAGCTGAACTGATTCCCCACATTTTTCGTGAACCAGTTTTTGAAGTCGTCAATCATCTTTTGGAAGGTTTTGTCGACCTCGGCCTTATGAACATAATCCGTGTTTTCCTTATGGTCTCTGCCAAAACCCTTGTACTCTTGCCAAGGATTGGACGTTGACCAAGTCATATTCGCCGTCGATCTTTTTTCTTTTTCTTCCGTCAGAATGTTCGTCATACCACTCCCGAACTCGCGGGCAATGATGGCTCCATATCCTCCCTCCTCGAATGCATTGCGGATTCTGGTTGCCTTGTTCTTCCGTTCGGTCCAGCTTTTGTTCTCCTCGCCGGAAATCTTCTGCTCTTGTTCCGTAAGCCTGTTCTTTTCCGCATCCAACCGTCCGATAGACTCTTTGAGGATCTTGACCATTCTGGACTTTGCATTCCGGACCTTGATCGACATCCGCTCTTCGCGCAATGTCTTGACAATCCGTTCGCGCAGCGCCTCGATGCGGGATTCCTTGCTCATCTCCTCCGGCATCTGTCCCATTTCTTCGGAGTTGCCGAAGATGGCATCGCTGGCTTCTCCGGCATTGATGGAGATGCTTTCGGGAAGCTTTCCGCCCAGCTTCTCCCGAAGTTGTTCCGCAAGTTCGCAGGAAGCCGTCTGCGAATCCTTGCGCAAATTTTCCTTTTCCACTTCGGGAAGCTGCCAGAAACTCGCCGCAATCTCGTTGAAAACGACGAGAAGCGGGGCACTCTCCGTTTCCTGGTAGATTTTTGCGATCAAATCGACACAATCTTTGTTGATTGCGGACATGGAACTCTGGACCAGCAAATAGTAGTCGCCGCACGAGGTGAGGCTTTTCCAGAACGGATCGGAGTCCTTGTTGGCCTTCGCGCCGTCCAGGCCGGGTGTATCGAAAATCGCCACGCCATATTCGAGAAGATTCGCGGCGCGGACGGCTGAATTCGTCCGGGAAACGTCAATCCGTATGACCGGGGGGAGAATATTCGGAAACTCCGGGATGACGCGCCAAGTGAGAAACTTCTCCAAATTCGCCTCCGAGAACTCCAGGAAATCCACCTTGAAAGAGGCCCGGAACTCGTCTCTGGTCGTCATTCCGTTGAGAAAATCCATCAGCTTCAAGCCATTGTCCTTTTGCCAGACCGAAATCGCTTCATCGTCATTCGATGCGGCGCCGGTCTTGGGCGAGAAGAGATAGATACCCTCTGGATTTTCATCGTCCGCCGCAAGAATGATGGAGCTGCGCAGCGTCGTTTCCTTTGCGCGTCCGACAGGGGAAACCTTCTTGCCGACAAACGTATTCACGAGAGTGGATTTGCCGGCTTTGAGCATCCCGAACGTAACCATAAAGAATCGCTTGGAATCGAACGCACGCCGGCGATGGTCGATTTCGGAAAGAATGTCATCCATCTCTTTGACCGACAAATCGCAATCGCCGATCGCGTTCAATTCCGCCCGAAAGTCCCGAAGTTTTTGGATATCGGCATCCATCCGGGCCAACTGGACCTTCGTTTTCTCGGAAAGCGTCATTTCCGCCGTTTCCGGCGACAAGTCCACCATAAATTTCCAACCGTCATTGTCTTGCCGGCAGCGGATGGTTCCGTTCCGGAAACGGGATATTCTACCTCCCCGCCCGGCGGCCGAATCGTCCTCCTCGTCAGAGAGCGGAAACCCCAAATCGCTGTTGCAGCCTCCTCTCTCAAGCCATGTTTGGCAAATGCCCCCGTGAACTTCGAAGCACTGTCCGGACTCCTTCGACCAGACAATGCGCCAAGGCATTCCATCGTCAGGATTCGTTCCTTCCCACATGCACCACGCATCGTTCGGACCAACCGTCGGATTCGGCCCCAATTCGGCGTTCTTGTAATAATCGCGGTGGCGCCCGATGGCCTCTTCGGCTAGGCTCTGGATTTGTCGTTCGATTTGCATGGTGTCGCTGGAAATGGAATCGTTGCTGCCTATCTGTTATCTTACTCTTTCGCCGAATTGGTGTCTACCCATAAACGCGGCTTCTCGACGGCAAATGCGGATTTCCGCGCCGCCAGGCGACATCACGCCGCCGCTATAGGCGCACAATTCGGAATTCTTCCCATGTATCGGCATTGTCACGATTGGCAATCAGCATATTGCCTTCCATTTCATCCACCGAAACGTATTTCCGCGTATTTCGCGACCATAGCGTAAACACGTCGGACTTTCCGGGTACCTTCTTTACGTCAAACAACTCCCATCCATCCACCTTCACACCCGCAGCCAGAAGACGTCCATCTGGCTGAGCCGATACGTACAGACCATTTGCGTGCGATTTCAGCGAATATGATCCGTCATTATTTTGGAACAAGGTAAATTCCTCCCACGCGCCTTGCGAATTCTGCCGATTTGCAACAAGTGGACTCCATCCGCCATTCTCTGCACAAATAGTCTTGCCTGTATTCACGCCAATTAGGACACATTTGTCCGGAAGACGCTGTGCTTGCTCTGCTCCAAATACGATTCGGATTTTTTCCCAGGCGTCCGCCACGTCTCGATTCGCAAATAGCCGATTCCCATTGAGTTCATCTACCGAAACATATTTTCCCGTAACAACTGACCGTAGGATATATTCATCGGAAGAATCGCAGACTCTTGTCAGTTCAAACTTCTCCCAAGCATCAATCGTTGGCCCGTTGACAATGAGACTGCCGTCACCATGCGAGAAAGGAATTGCAGAAACAAGCTTTCCATTCGCCGCCGATTGCAAAGAAACCGATCCATCATGATTTTTGATCAATGTAAAGATTTCCGATTTTCCGTCACCGGCATCGAGTTTTGCAACAAGCTGACCGCCTGCATGATCTTCTGCACAAATAGTCTTGCCTGTATTCACGCCAATTAGGACACATTTATCCGGAAGACGCTGAGACGAGTAGTTAACGTAGCTGTTGTGAGTGCTTCCGTACCATGCGGCACCAATCGCAACCGCTTCGTTTCGGTTGTCCCAAACGACACATTTCCGTCCAATCTCACTCTCCAACCTCTCACGAATAAATGGAATTGAACTTGCCCCCCCAATCAACAACAAAGCCTCCGGCTTTTCAGTGCATTTGGCAAGCAACTCCTTCAACTGATCGACAACCCGATCGACGACAGGCGTGATTATGACATTGAATTCGCTCCGTCCGACATCCGTTTTGGGATACATGCCTTTTCGCCCAACAAGCAAGACTTGATTGACAGCCGACACTTTCGACAGTTGTTCCTTGCAACTGCAGATTTGCTTGCTTAACTGCGGATCGCCGTCATCCTCCAGACATGTACCGCCATTTTGAACAATCTTGCGCGATAGATGCGTAAAGAGCAATTCGTCAAACTTCCGCCCGCCGACATTTACCTCGCCGCCATAGCTATTGGGGACAAGACTAACCTCATTCCCCTTCAACTTTACCATTGCAAAATCAACCGTGCCGCCGCCCCAGTCTACAACCATCAGCTTTGACAGCCGCTTATCCGCACCAAACGTATAATAGGCATATCCAGCGGCTTCAGGTTCCGGAAGAAGACTAACATCCTCAAAGCCGGCTTCCAATGCCGCCGCCCTGAGTTCTTCGCGCTGCGCAATTGAAAAAGCCACAGGATAGGTTACCGTACAAGACGAAACAGGTTTATGGAAAACCATCTCCTCGCATTGATCCTTGATATGCTTCAAGAACTTTGCTGCGAGATCCTTGGCTGTAAACCGGTGAATCGTTCCCTCAACCTTCGCGACAAGATACGGCGCATTCTTTCCAAGCCAAAGCTTGAAATCCCGGCGATACCGCAACGGGGACAGACTCATGTAGTCGTCTGCGTCATCGCCAAACTGCCAGACGCCGTTTTCATCAACATAAATGCTTGTCGACATCTTGTCGATGCCTCTGCCAAGACGCACACACTCTTTGGTCTTCCTTTTCGGGTCATAGAAAGAGACCAGCGTTTTCGTTGTTCCAAAATCAATTCCGATTGTGTGTTCCATGCGCTCTTTGTCTCTCGACTTATTGTCCAGTTTTGAAAAAACCTGAAATTACGGAAACCATTTACGTTTTGTTTGTAGAAATGGACGATAAACGCCCCAAAGAAAAGGTCGTATTTGGTTTTAAAAACTCAAATATATGAGTGCGATTGCCAAAACAAACACGATGACAATAGTTTCCTTTAAGAAGTCATCTTCAGCAACTGCGAGACCTTCTTCGCGGAAACTGTCTCGTCAAGCCCGGATGTTTTACCCTTTCTTTTGGGATAACAAATCTCTCAACTCTCTGAACATCGCTACAAATGTTATATCTTTCCCACTGGATACTTCCATAGCAACCCTTCTCTTCGAAGTTTCTCGACGAGCTTCTGGATTCTGCTTTCGGAAATCGGTGCATCTTCCCTCAGAACTTGCAACGCAAGAGAACACATTTGGCTCACTTCCATCACATTCTGCGGATTTTGGAGTTTCTTTATCTCGTCTATCCGCTTTTCGACTTCGGATAGATCAACGCCTTCAGCATTCAATGCCTTCAAATAAACCTTTTCCTTTTCAAATACTTGATCGTATAGATCCCGCTTTTGCTCCACCATTTTCAAAAGCAAATCCCTTCCCTGTTCCGTGAAATAATCGCACGTTGTGCGGAATTTCTGTAACGCTTTAGCAGACGCGCCCTTAAAAAGTGAATGTTTTCTCGCTTTAGTCTTATTGCATCTTCTCGCTTTACTCTTATTGTAATAAGTATAATCTTCTTTTAGCATTTTGCACTTCTCGCAAATGTCGGTATAGAGATCTTTCAGTTGACTCAACTGCATCGATACATCATTCTTTAGCGCTTGATCATCAAAGTCCGGTATTTTCGACCCGACAGCGACTGCCCTTAACCCTGAGTACAGTTTGATATACCCATCATCGACACGAAGAGATTCTTTCAACAAATCCCCAACAGAATCTGCGGCGTTCTTAACGAGTTCGTCAAAATCGCCAAAATCGAGGGCGTCTAAACCTTGACGAATTCGACGTGATTTTACCTTAGGATGTTCATCCTCCGCCATTTTTTCAGTCTCTTCGGCAAAATTCATCATTGAAGTATAGACGGGATTGAAACGCCATAAAGTAACAATCATCGAACGGATAAAGTACCAGAAATCGTCATGCGCGTTTTTCCGCTCACGAATGTAAGACTCCAATTCGGAGCCCGATTTCCACCATTTCCGTTGCATGTCTGATGACGCCACGGATGCATTTTCGTCCTTTGAATTTGGCAGACCCTGATCTTGCCCGGGCGTAGGTGACGGATCGGTAAAATCGATGAGTTGGCTTCCGTACCATGCGGCACCAATTGCAACCGCTTCGTTTAGTTTGTCCCAAACGACGCATTTCAGTCCAATCTCAGCTTCCAGACGCTCACGGATAAAAGGGACGGAGGTTGAGCCGCCAATCAACAACAAAGCCTCCGGTTTTTCAGTGCATTTGGCAAGCAACTCCTTCAACTGATCGACAACCCGATCGACAACAGGCGTGATTATGACATTGAATTCGTTCCGAACGACTTCCGTTTGGGGATATATGCCTTTTCGTCCGACAAGCAAGATTTGCTTGACAACTGCCACTCTTGACAGTTGCTCTTTGTAACTGCAGACCTTCTTTTCTAGCTGCGGATCGCCGTCATCCTCCAAATATGTGCCGCCGTTTTGAACAATCTTGCGCGATAAATGCGTAAAGAGCAATTCGTCAAACTTCCGTCCGCCGACATTTACCTCGCCGCCATAGCTATTGGGGACAAGACTAACCTCATTTCCCTCCAACTTTACCATTGCAAAATCAACCGTACCGCCGCCCCAGTCTACAACCATCAGCTTTGACAGCCGCTTATCCGCACCAAACGTATAATAGGCATATCCAGCGGCTTCAGGTTCCGGAAGAAGACTAACATCCTCAAAGCCGGCTTCCAATGCCGCCGCCCTGAGTTCTTCGCGCTGCGCAATTGAAAAAGCCACAGGATAGGTTACCGTACAAGACGAAACAGGTTTATGGAAAACCATCTCCTCGCATTGATCCTTGATATGCTTCAAGAACTTTGCTGCGAGATCCTTGGCTGTAAACCGGTGAATCGTTCCCTCAACCTTCGCGACAAGATACGGCGCATTCTTTCCAAGCCAAAGCTTGAAATCCCGGCGATACCGCAACGGGGACAGACTCATGTAGTCGTCTGCGTCATCGCCAAACTGCCAGACGCCGTTTTCATCAACATAAATGCTTGTCGACATCTTGTCGATGCCTCTGCCAAGACGCACACACTCTTTGGTCTTCCTTTTCGGGTCATAGAAAGAGACCAGCGTTTTCGTTGTTCCAAAATCAATTCCGATTGTGTGTTCCATGTGCGCTTTGTCTATCGACTTATTGTAAAATCATAGATAGCCGTTGCATGATTCGAGACGCGTTGTCCCGGACAGACGATTGCACATGATTGCTGAGATTGGCCACGTTTTCATACAGCGCATAGACCTCCTCGTCACCCGGTCTAGCCCCCTCATTTCCAATGGAGAGTCGCAAAAACACCTGCTTGAGTGTCTGCACCTCCGATGTTGTGAAAAAGCGGCCTTGCGCCAACATGCTTTCTGCCCATGCCAGATTGTCCGCATCTTCTATCCGTTCGCGAATTTCGCTATTGATAAATGTGCGATCGACGTCCGCGTAGGAATGTTTCAGGGAAGCAGACTCCTCGATGCACTCGTAGCGCCGTTGCGCAATCCATCCAGCCATTTGGAGGTCGCCGTCATATTTCCCGTCACAAAAGAGTTTCTCCCACGCTTTGTGGTCTTTCTCCAAAGTCTCAATGCGTCGTTCAATCAACGAATATGCGGCCGTTTTAATCCTCAAAATCTCGTTGTAGGTCTGTTTCTGGCGAATCAGTTCTCCTCGTTTGAAGAAGTTTTCATCAAGGAAAGTTTTTAGATTCTGTATGCCGCTTAGGCGCAGAATCCGGTTCCGGACGGAAGCAACATCCATGCATTCGTCGATATTCTTCGAAATCTCGCGTACGATGATCTGGAACGAAGCCCATGGCAAGGAGTAGGTCGTGCGGATATCCTTTCTCGTATCATCGCGATCCCATTTTTCATCTCGACTGATCAACCGTTCTAGCTCTTCCCACTTCTTTGAGCGGCAAAAATCCAGAAGCCGATTCCAATACGCATCGGAAGCTTCAACGGCGGCAAGAGCCAGTGGTCCACTGACAGGGATGACATCGGCAACCACTGCCGACATGACGTCTTTTAGTCGCGCCGCCTTTGCCCGGATATCGTTCATATCACCGCCGTTTTCCCAGAAAATAGGATCCCACTTGTGAAAAACGGCAACACTGTTATACGGATCCGAACCCGGTAAGCAGTTGTTCTTCCGATATGTCTCAAGATTGCTGAGATCGCTTTCCCGCCCAACAGAAGAAAAAACATAGATAATCGCATC
Organism: Kiritimatiellia bacterium; assembly: GCA_016295275.1. GTDB lineage: Bacteria > Verrucomicrobiota > Kiritimatiellia > RFP12 > UBA3636 > JAEDLN01. Next base: position 4,474 of record JAEDLN010000037.1, on the reverse strand, counting down.
TGCACGGCGCCCCTGCTTTTCTGTCGCCGCCAAAAAACTTTGCGTCACATCTTCATGAACGGACTCCTCGCTACCGGTACCGGGCGTATCGGTTATCTCGCAAAGCTTCAGGGATTCTGCGTCCGAAAACAGTTCAAGAAATGACACCCGTTTCACGCGCGCAAGCACGTCATCCGTCTTTCCATTCCAATCCGATTGCAAGGACGCCAGCGGAAACGTCTCGGGCGGTGCATCCTTCCAATGCGCCACAAACGTGCCGGGGGTATCCGAATGCGATAACACGTTGATTGTCGCCGTCGCCTCTTCTACTCCGGTCACCGCAAGACTCTTACCGACCAGTGCGTTGATCAATGTACTCTTTCCTGCCTTCATGCGGCCAAAGACTGCAATATTGAAGGGATGAATGACATTCTTGCACAGTTTCCGCATCTCGCTGGCAGGACCGTTCAGAAAATCAAAGGCATCAAATGACTCTGCCGCCTTGTTGCAAAAGGCGGCAAAATCATTCTGGAGTTTTCTACCGGCGATATACTCGGACGACTCGTCCCGCATGTCACATCACCCTTCCGACGAGTTCCTTGATCGAACTGAATGCCCGTTGATTGGTTTCCAGTTCCTTGCGCTTCTCCGCAAGTTGCGCCGCCGTTTCAGACTGGCGGGATTGCAGTTCCTTGCGCCGATTGAGGATATCCTCCTGCCGATGCGAAACCGCATCGCGCATAGTCCGTGTAACCGATCGTTCGATATCCGCCAACTCACGTTGGATGCTCTCCGTCAGGTTTTGATAAGCTGAGGAAATGACCTGGGTAATCGCGCCAATTGCCTGTTGCTTCGCTTTTTCCAACTCGTTGGATTGCTTTATTTTCAATGCTTCCCTACCACCGAGAAAACCCGCAATTGTCACCCCCGCCATAGAGCCAATAATCGTCCCGAGTCCGGGTATTACGCTTCCAATCAACCCTCCAACAACTGACGCCATCGTACCCCCAGCAATGCCGCCATACATTCCTGTGCGGGCAGTATCAAAGAAGCTGCTTTTTGAGTTGCTTTCAATAACCCGATCAATGGATTTGGTATTTACCTTAATTGTTTCTTCTGCCGTTGTAGCATTGACGCGTTGCGTGCTGATTTCATTTCCGAAACCTCCAATCGTTTCCAAGAGTTTCGTGAGCTCCGCCCGAACTGCCTCAAGAATCTGATACCGCTCCTGCGTATAACAATTTCCGGCATTCTGGGAAAACTCTTCCAGTCGGGCAAAAAGACTTTCGATGTCCTCGCAGGCCGAAATCTCCTGTGCGATCGCCTCTTGCTTCTCTCCTCCCGGACGCAACCGATGCGTGCGATCCGCAACCATCGTCTTGATTTTGCGGATACCGTCTTGAAGGCTATCCTGCATACGGGGCAATTCATGGCGTTGCCAGTTGGCGGCCTCCTCTTCTGCAGCCGTTAGCTCATCGGCGATTTTCTTGCGAGATTCTGCGTTGTCCGCAGAGAGCAGATTCTGCTCGTTGTTCAATGCTCTCTCGATCTCCATGAACTTGGGCATAGCCACCTTGATGGCCGTCCGCATGATATGTTTGCGGACATTTGCCTTGATTTCATTGTTGACAAACATCGCCAACGGAATGAAACCGCTGTCAACCAAATCCTCCTTGTCTTTCGCCTTATCGGCCTCAAGTTTGAGTTGCGAATCGACGACGAAATACCGGAGTTCTTCCGAATGGAAGCCATGTCTTTCAAGCGTCTGGCGATTGTTTCGTTCACGGGCACGACGAGCATCGGTATCGACAGCCATCGATTTGGTCTGGATAAAGAAAATCTGATCGGTTACTTTCCGGAGATCAGCCAGCAACTCAAGCTCGGCCTTGCCGATGGGGGATTCCACACTGTCCGAGACCATGAACACGGCATCGGCTTTCGGTACATATTGATAGGTGATGCGCTTGTGCTGCCTGAACAAACCGCCAAGACCGGGCGTATCAATGATCACTAGACCGCTCTTGAGGAAATCCGAAGGAACGAACACTTGAATGAAATCGACCTGTTTTTCATTCGCCGGATTTCCGTCTTCCGTACCATATAGCGGAAGTTCGCTCTTGTCGATGGAGATGCAGGGCTTTTTCGATTCGGGAGTGAAAAAGACTTTGTAGGCGATCTTTTCCCCGTAGCAAATCTTGTAGATTGTCGAGGTTGCAATGTTCGTGCTGACCGGAACAAGATCTCGTTCTCCAATCAACGCATTGATGAAGGACGATTTGCCTTTCTTGATTTCGCCCATCACCACGATGCGAAAGAGTCCCGTTGACCATTCTTTCAGTTTGCGTACAAAATCTTGGTCAACGGGTCGCTTTGTAACCTTTCCTTCCAGAACGGCCAGCGCCCCCAATGACTTGATAAATTCCTCGAGGTTTGCCTCGGGCATCTTCCGGGTTCTTTCCATTTTTTTCAAATCCTTTCTATGTGATATGTTATTGACTAGATTAAGCGGGCGAAATCCTCATTGCTAAAAAGATGGTACGCAAACGATCCAAACTCAATCCCATTCTCCAAGACTAATTCTGGATCTTCTGTGAAATATCCCGTAAGAGCCATTGCGCCCAGACCAGCCACTCCACCTGCAACTGCCGGCACACTCAAATGATCCCAAAAACTCTCCAACTCGCTGCCGACATTCGCCATTGAGGGCAACGGATCGTCGGTGGCAACATAATAGCATCCACCGTTTTCCCAAGCGTCGATAAACTTGTCTAGCGGATACTCAACCCCTGCCCCGTCTGGAACTCCGGAATCGTTTATGACGACCATAGGGTTTTCGGGATCCGATTTGTCAATACCCGTAACCGTAACAGCATGATCGGCGGGGTTCCAAATCTGATTATCCAAACCGAAGGCCTTGCAAATTTCATGCTTAATTTCGGCAAAAGGACCGGTTTCCCACAATTCGGAACTGTTGACCCCAACGATGATCCCATGTCCCTGCTGCAACTCCCAGGCAAGATCTGAGGCCGTTGCATTCGTATTTGTATGAGAACTGATGCCAAATGAATCCATCATGTTCCCGATCACATCCGGACTCGTTCCGCCGCCCGGCTGATACCATCCGTTTGTCGCCGAGATATAAGCTGCCGTTTCTTGGTCGAGATTTAGGTCGGGATGAAACTGGTTGATGATGGACGTTTCTGCAACCACCGCGCAATTGTCGTCCCAAATTTGGGTTTCACAGAAATCGGCTTGAACATCCGGATTGCCGATCATATCGTCATCAAACATGTTTTATCTCCTTTTGATAGATTGAAATTTAGCGTGCAAAGGGCATCTCGACTTCTACTTCCTGTTTTTTCATGACATTCCCTTTGAATGTTATTCCGCAGGATCGTTTTTTGAGTATTTTCGTTGCAACGGCCGTTTCATTACGCACAACTGAGACTGCCCGTTGACAGGAAGGATCCCAAGTCTCCTTGTCGATCAGATCGAGATTCAAATCCTTCAACGTCTTGCAAATGCAATGCTTCACATCTTCAACCACTTGCAAATCATCTGCCGTCAAGTGCGCACGTAGCAATGCAAACTCATCCATTGTTGAGGCCACATTCAGTCCCCAGGCCAGAATTTCGTCTTCATTCATAGGAGAATCAATGACCAACCCTTCCAACCGATCCACCAAAAACGAACGCGTTTCCTCTGTCAAATTCCGATTGGCAAGAACCTTCCGAAAATCCACCTTTTCAAATTCTTCCTTCTTGTCCGTAGGTTTCTCCGGCAAAGGACTGTCATCCTTGTGAAGGGGCGTACCCTCCGTATCTGCGATAACGGGCTTCTGGTGCGACTCCCGATCTGTCGAATCAAGAGAGCGTTGGGGCTCTACGCTTCCAATCTCCAATTGGGCAGTAGACGAAAACGGCCAATTTCCCTTTCCCGACCGCTTCCGCTTGGCTGGATTTTTTTCAGATTCAGACGCGTGACCGAAATGAAAACCCTTCATTGAAGGAACGACAGGAGCGAACAAAAAGCCGGACAAAACGAATAATACCGCGCTGACAAGTTGAAGCCATGGAGAATCGGCCCTTGCGGCAATCTTGTCAAACGGCATAAACCTTGAAAACGCACCAACAATACCCATTGCCAAAAGAACGAAACCGACCCAACAATTCTTCGTCATTTTCATACGGACATTACACTTGCATTGTTGACATGAGGAACACCTTGCAAAACGAAACAAATATCACCAATCATTACCGCATGATTCATGCGGCATACCCCATCGCTTGCACGCGTCTTTTGTGCGCAATCTCCCTCTCCGTACAGATTCCATCTGACAAACGCGAAATGGAATGAGAGACGCGAATGCCCAAATAGCTTCATGATGACAATTGTAGAACGCGTAATCTTTTTGGAAAAAATCCATAAACCGCTAGGATCATACATCTTCCCCCCCCCGTCAAGTTTTATTTATAAACTTTGCATTTTCAATAAG
>JAEDLN010000247.1 GCA_016295275.1 Kiritimatiellia bacterium | reverse complement strand
CCCCCCCCCTACCGCAACGGGACCGCAAGGCAATGAGACCGCATGGCAAATGGAGCGCGCGACGAGACCGTGCAAGTGGCGCGGCGAGGGAGCGCGGCAACGGGACCGCACCATGGGGCACGGCAATAGGGGCGCACCACGGGACACGGCAACGGGGGCGCGGGTGTGGCGCGCGCAATGGGGGCGCGGGGGAGGAAGATGAAAAAGGGATTGCAGCCGTGGTTGCAATCCCTTTTTGCGAATGGACGGAAAGAAATACCGGATTTATTTGAAAAGAAGGAATGTTTGGGCGAAATGCTCACCCCAGAGTTCTGTTCCGTCTTCGTTCAAGAAGATGCGGAGCGAGGTGCCTGGAGAAACCACGAAGTGAGGTGCGATGGAATCGGCCTTTGCAAGGAGCCACTTTCCGGTACGGGTCGGGTTGGCGGAGACGAATACGGTCGTATCCCCTTCCGTGGAAGCGGAGATCGCTTCCGAGACGAGCAGGTGTTCGTTTCCTTCCGTAGAGGTGACGTTCAAATCGCCGAAATCGAGGATGGCGCCATTTTCAAGAAGCAGATTGCCGCTTTCGATGGTCATGGGTCCCGCCTCGGTGCGCGTAGGGGCCAGCGTGGCGTCGGGTTCGATCGTCAGCGTGGTTGTCGCGTCGGATTTTCCGAGGAAGCGTCCGGAACCGGCAAGTCTGGCGTTTGCGCGAACAGTCGTAACGGTATTGGAGAAGACACCGTCGTTGATGAGCGATCCTTCTTCGACGAATACGCCGGCGGAGGTTGAGATGACACCGGTAAGGCGTTGGGTTCCGGCGCCGATTTTGGTCAAGCTCGTCGCACCACCTTGCTTAATGTTGCCTGTAAAGTCGCCGTTTGCGTCGTTATCGCCGACTTTCATCGAACCGGCGCCCGAGCCGGATTTTATGAAATCGCCTGAGCCGTTGATTCCGTTGAACGTCGTATTCGAGAATTCGATGATTCCATAGTTGTAAATATCGCCCAAACGGTCTCCGTACGGCCACCATTTTCCGCCGCCGGAAAGCTTTGAGTAGACATAGCAGTCGCCCGAGATGTTGCTTGTTTCCGCGAGGGTCGGTCCCGTGCCGCCGGACCCATACTCGATCGCCTGATCCATTTGGGCGAAGACGATGCCATTGGAGCCGCTGACAATGCCATCGAAGCGAGAGCCTTTTCCTTTCGGGGCGTAAACATAGCCGCGAGCGGAGCCGAAGTCGATATTCGAACGGATCATGGGGGTTGCGTTGCGGTGATAGCCGATGATGACTGCACCGCTTGTGACATGGATGGTACCTTCGCCTTGGAGAATCGTGGAGGCTTTCTCATCCGTCGCCTCCAAAATCAAGGAATTGACGGTCAGGGCGGTATCGACGGTATTGGTGGTCGTTTTGGGAAAGATGACGTTCAAGCCTGTCACGTCCTCATCGGTGCCGTAGATTGCGTATTCTGTCGCATCGAGGGGGCGAATGCCGCGTTCGGCGTCATAGGTCATCCATTCGTCTTGGGAATGCAGGACCAACCAGGGAATGATGCCGATTGCCTTCGGTCCCTGCGCACCTTCCGTTTGGATGGTTTCGGGAGGCGTAGCGAGGTAGATGTTTTTCGAAACGGCCGTCGCGTCCTCCCTGTCGCCGGATGCGCCGATGGAGCCATTGATTGCCAGAATGGCATTGTCTTTCCGCCGGATTGCATTTGCCTGCAGGATAAAGTGCTTGTTATAGCCGCGCGACAGATCGATGATATTGTAGCCGCCGACTTTGCAGTCACTGGGGTTGACGACGATATCGCCTGTCAGTGTTTCGGTAATCAAAGGAGCGCCGGAAAAGGCCTCCGTCAGGCGTGCATTGTTCAGAATCAGGTTGCGTGCGCGCGTCTTGCCTGGAAAGTTGGAGTTATTCTGGAAGACAATACCGGTCCGGTGAAGCGCCTCGACATCGCCATCTTCGACGCATGCCTCATTCACGAAATAGGCATATTTGAAAATATCCATGGGTGTGCTTCCGAAACGGAAGCTTCCGTTTTTGACACTTTGCCACAAGTAGAGATCGAAAGTAGAGCGGATGGTACGGGTTTCGCCTCCGAGATCCAGATACAGTTGTTCGGTAGAAGTCGAGGAGCCGAACCGGATGTTGCCGAGCTTTCCGGATGCGGTTGCGTTTGGATTGAAGAACGTCACGTCTTCCGTCAGATATGCGGGAAGCGGGGTTGTCGTTTCGTTTCCGACAAATTCGAATGTAACTTCACCGGTATTGTAGAACGAGTAGTCACCGTCTTTGAGCATCAGTGGCGTTTTGTGCCGCATTCGGATGGTTGCCTTGGCGTTCAAATTCGCACCGAAAAGGCCATTGACATTTCCATTGGCCCAGTTTGCGGGGTCGTTGTAGAAATAGGTTCCGGTTGCGGTTTGAAGCCAACCGATCGGATCGGCCGTTTCTTGGGCTTTCGTCTCATTGGCTACGAAGAGCGCGGCCATAACAGAAAGGAAAACTGGATTCGACTTCATGATAGATCTCCGTAATTGCAAATAAATCGGCACAAGGGAAGACTTTATGGGCGTAGTGTATCAGCGTAAAAAGGACTTTACAAACTGAAAATAATCGTGTAAAAATATTAATTTTTACAAATACTTCACGAGGTTTCATACGTGTTCAAATATCTATATAAATTTGCAATGATGCGGGGCGGGGGAGCGCGACGGGTGAGGGGGGCGGGTGAGGTAGCGCGGCGGCGGGGGCGGGGGTGCGCGACGGGTGAGGGAGCGCGGGTACGCGGCGGCGGGGGCGAGGGTGCGGGATGCCAAGCCGCGCACCGCGGTGGCGAGCCGCCACGGGCAAAGGCGCGGCG
>JAEDLN010000036.1 GCA_016295275.1 Kiritimatiellia bacterium | reverse complement strand
GGAGCACCCGTCCCGAGGGGCGCCATTACATTCTGCAACTTTCGTGCTGATAAGCGGCTTGTTCAGTTGACATGGAAACGCGGAAAAACTAGTATTTTGCAAATAATTCCGGTGTTTTCCATTTTGAGACGGCATCGATTTCATTTCACGGGAACGTTCTTATGAGCACATTGATTAAAATTGAGACATCCAAAGGAACCATGACGGCCGAGTTGTACGAAGACAAGGCTCCGGTTACGGTTGAAAACTTCCTGAAGTATGTTGACGGCAAGCATTATGATGGAACGATTTTTCATCGTGTCATCAAGAACTTTATGATTCAAGGCGGCGGATTTACGCCTGACATGAACCAGAAGAGCACACTGGCACCGATTCGGAACGAGGCGAAGAACGGACTCAGGAACGATCGCGGCACTCTGGCGATGGCTCGCACGCAGGTTGTCGATTCGGCAACTTGCCAGTTTTTCATCAACCATCGTGACAATGACTTTCTCAATTACACCTCATCGACCGTGCAAGGGTATGGTTACTGCGTTTTCGGAAAAGTAACCGACGGGCTCGATGTTTTGGATGCGATTGCGGAAGTCCGGACCGGAAACGTCGGGTATTACGGCGATGTTCCGATCGAGCCGGTCGTCATTATCTCCATCAAGCGCGTGTAGAGTTCCGATGGCGACGATGAGCGAGCAAAACGAAGGTGGCTGCGATTGTTCGTGTCACGGATCGAACCATCCCGGTTCGCATCCGGAGGGAGGGCGTCCGGATTGGGACACCTACTTCATGGACATTGCGCATGTCGTAAAGTCCCGTAGCAATTGTTGCCGGCGCAATGTTGCCGCCGTGATCGTAAAGGATCGCCGGATTATTTCGACGGGATACAACGGGACACCCCGCGGTGTGCGGAATTGTTGCGATGGCGGTTGTGCGCGTTGTCATTCGGATGTTCCGAGCGGTAGCGGTTTGGGGGAGTGCATTTGTTCCCATGCGGAAGAGAACTCCATCACGCAAGCGGCGTACCATGGCATCAGTACGAAAGGTGCGACCATCTACGTAACGCTTTCTCCGTGTCTGATGTGCTCCAAGATGATCATCAATGCCGGCATTCGCGAGGTTGTTTACGACGAGGAGTATTCCGTCACCGAGCAAACGCGTGCCATTCTTGCCGAGGCGGACGTGGTATTGCGCAAACTGCACGGCTACCGTCGTCCGGTTCTCGTTCGTCAGCCTTTGAAGCCGTAGTTTTTCCGTTTTCCATTCCACATTGGCATTTTTTCACAGATACATCACGTTGAGGATTCATGAATAGCGATACCATCAAAAAGGGTTTTGAGCGGGCACCTCACCGCAGTCTGCTCTATGCGGACGGACTGAAGAAAGAGGATTTCGGCAAGCCGTTCATCGGCGTTTGCAATTCGTATGTCGAGATCATTCCCGGACACCATCACTTGAACAAGGTCGGCGAGTTGATCGAGCAAGCGATTCGCGAGGCGGGCGGCGTTCCGTTTCAGTTCAACACGATTGGCGTGTGCGATGGTTTGGCCATGGCGCATACGGGCATGAAGTATTCGCTTCCGAGTCGCGAGTTGATTGCGGACTGTGTGGAGACGGAGGTTGCCGCCCATAAGTTTGACGCGCTCATTTGCATTCCCAGTTGCGACAAGATTGTTCCCGGAATGATTCTCGGTGCGCTTCGGGCGAATGTCCCTGCTATCTTTTGTTCGGGCGGTCCGATGATGGCGGGCAAGGATCCGAAGACGGGGAAAGTACTCGACTACAATTCCACCTACGAAGCGGTTTCCGCCTACAAGGTTGGCAAGTTGAACGAAGAGGATTTGGATCGTATCGAGCAGCATGCTTGCCCCGGTTGCGGCTCTTGTTCCGGCATGTTTACGGCCAATTCTATGAACTGCCTTTGCGAGGCGATTGGCTTGGCCTTGCCCGGCAACGGCACCATTCCGGCGGTGTCTCCGGAGCGCGTCGAGCTTTGGAAGGCAGCCGCGCGCCGAATTGTCGAAATGGCGAAAGCCGGAGGTCCGACCCCGCGCGAAATCGTGACGGAGAAGAGCATTGACAATGCCTTTGTTCTCGATATGGCGATGGGCGGCTCCACGAATACGGTTCTGCACACCTTGGCGATTGCCCGCGAGGCCGATTTGAACTACGGGCTCGAGCGTATCGATGAACTTTCGCGCCGGACGCCGAACATCTGCAAGGTGGCGCCCAGCTGTTCCATTCACATGGAGGACGTCCATCGTGCCGGCGGTGTTTCGGGTATTCTCAAATTCATCTCCGCTTATCCCGGACTTCTTCATTTGGATACGCCAACGGTCGGCGGCAAGACGCTTGGCGAGGTGATTGCAGCGGCGGAGGTTCGTGATACGTCGGTGATTCGTCCCCCCGAATCGGTCTATTCGAAGGATGGAGGGCTTGCCGTTCTGTTCGGCAATCTTGCACGGCAAGGATCGGTGGTCAAGAAAGCGGGTGTCTACGCTTCGATGATGAAGTTTTCCGGCAAGGCGATTTGCTTTGATTCCCAAGAGGAAGCCTGTGCAGGCATCCTTGGCGGAAAGGTAAAGCCCGGTCATGTCGTTGTCATCCGCTATGAAGGTCCGAAGGGCGGTCCCGGCATGCAGGAAATGTTGGCGCCAACGGCCTATATCATTGGAGCCGGTCTGGGTGAATCGGTCGCTCTCATTACGGACGGGCGCTTTTCCGGTGCGACGCACGGAGCGTGCATCGGTCATGTTTCGCCGGAAGCGGCGGAAGGTGGCGATATCGGGCTGTTGCGCGATGGCGATATCATCGATATCGACGTAGAAGCGCGCTCGTTGAACCATCGTCTGACCGATGAAGAATTGGCCAAGCGCCGTGCGGAGCTCCCCGAATGGAAACCGCGTGCGTTTGGAGGATGGCTTCGCCGCTACTCGATGCTGGTTGGAAATGCCTCGATTGGCGCGTCGCTCAAAAAATAGGAGTCATCCGCAGCATTGGAGGTCTGATCTGCGCTTCCAATGAAAGAAAGCCGCCGTGCGAAGGGTTCCTCGCGCGGCGGTTTCTTTGTCTACATTCGTCATGCGCATTCGACAACCGGACGAACCAACGGCACCTTCCAATAAAGCGGGGGGAAAAAGGGCGGGTTTTCGCAGAAGCTTCTCACAAAGGAAACGCCATCCTGGCTCTGTTTCGCTGCGCGGTTCCTATGTTTCGGATTTGGGCAGATGATGATGACGTTTAGCGAAAGAATCGGACAGCGGAAGGTTTTTTTTGCGTGGTTGCCATGCGCGGCGATGCCGCAAACAAAGGTGATGGAGAAGCCAAGTCGTTTTCTCACTTTTAGGCAAAACCGAGAATTGGAATGGTCATTGTGCCCGAGGACACGGCAACGGGACGCGGCATGTGCGCACGGCAACGGGGCGCGGGCGTGGGCATAGCGTGCGATTGTCGCGGGTGTAATGGCGGTAGGGCGCGATGTCCCCATCGCGCCGCCCGGGGTGGGGGCGCGGGCAATGCAGCGCGGGAAATGTGTGGGTGTAATGGCGGTAGGGCGCGAGCCGGGAGGCCCGGCGGCCGACATCGCGCCGCCCGGGGTGGGGAGCCCCCACGGGCAATGCAGCGCGGGAATTGCGCGGGTGTAATGGAGGATCGTGCGACGGGGCACCGCGAAGGGGCGCGGGCATATCGTGCGATTGTCGCGAGTGTAATGACGGTAGGGCACGAGCCGGGAGGCCCGGCGGCCGACATCGCGCCGCCCGGGGTGGGGAGCCCCCACGGGCAATGCAGCGCGGGAAATGTGTGGGTGTAATGGAGAATCGCGCAACGGGTCGCGGCACGGGGCGCGGGCATAGCGTGCGATTGTCGCGGGTGTAATGGCGGTAGGGCGCGATGTCCCCATCGCGCCGCCCGGGTAATGCGCGTGTGTAATGGTGAGGGCGGCAAAGGCGCGGGAGGCCGACGGGGTGCGCATGGTACGCGGGATGCAAAGCCGCGCACCGCGGTGGGGAGCCTCCACGGGCGTATGGCGCGGCGGCGCGAGCCAGGGGCCCCGACGGCGCGGGCGACGGGGTGTGCATGGTGCGCGGGATGCAAAGTCGCGCACCGCGCCGCTGGCGCGGCGGCGCGATGGGGACATCGCGCCCAACCGCCACGGGACACGGGCGTGGAGCACGCGGGGGAGTATGGCGCACCGAGGCACGGGCGTGGAGCACGGTGACGGGCGCGGGGCACGGGCGCGGGACGCGGCGAGGGGTATGCAATGGGAGACGTGTGGCGATGAGATTCATCAAAAAAGGGCAGGAATCGGTCTGGTTTTTGGGTTTCTTGCGGATTGCGGGATGTTTTGATAGGCTTCCCTGATACGATTTCCGTATTTCTGCCATGTCTGAAGATTTGATTTCACCGATTTTTTTGGTATTGACGGCGCCTTCCGGAGCTGGAAAATCCACCTTGATTCGGATGCTCCGCGCGGAGTTTCCGGCGTTTGTCTATTCCGTTTCTTGCACGACCCGTGCGCCGCGCGGGCAAGAGGTGGATGGGGTTGCCTATCATTTTCTAACGGATGAAGCTTTCAACGAAAAGGTAGCGGCGGGGATGTTTTTGGAGCATGCGGTTGTCCATGGGCATCAATATGGAACCTTGCGCTCGGCGGTCGAGGAACCGATGCGGAAAGGGTGTTCGATTTTGCTTGATATCGATGTTGCGGGAGCGGCCCAGGTTCGTGAGATCGTTTCGAAGGAGCCGGAAGGCTCGCTTTTGAAGCAGGCGTTTTACGATGTTTTCATTGATATTCCGGATTTGGAGGAGCTGCGCGCCCGTCTGATCAAGCGTGCGGAGGATCGTCCGGAGGTCATCGAGAAGCGTCTGGCCAATGCGCAGGGGGAGCGGGCGCGACGCGGGGAGTTTTCCGCTATTGTCGTCAATGACGATTTGGATCGTGCGTACGCGGAGCTTCGCGAGTTGGTATTGCGCAAGACAAACGGGTAATCGACTGTTTTGCGGCCGGGTTTTCGGCGCTTTTTCTTTTTCAGACTTGATTCATTTCCACACGATTTATTGATATGACCCCTTTGCCGAATTCACCTCTTGCCGGCAAGCACATCGTTCTTGGCGTTACAGGATCGATTGCGGCCTACAAGGCCTGCGAGTTGACGCGACTGTCGATCAAAGCGGGGGCGGAGGTTCGCGTTGTGATGACCAAATCGGCATGTGAGTTTGTGGGGCCGTTGACGTTCCAGACGTTGTCGCGCTATCCGGTGGAATCGGATTTGTTTGACCGACGCGGCAGTTGGCGGCCGGAGCATATTTCGCTTGCGGATTGGTGCGATTTGTTTGTGATTGCGCCCTGCACGGCGAATGTGATTGCGAAAATGGCGCATGGGCTTGCGGATGATTTGCTTTCGAGTCTGGCCTTGGCATGCCGCAAACCGAAATTGATTGCGCCTGCGATGAATGTCGGCATGTTGGAGAATCCCGCGACCGAGTCGAACATTGCGCTTTTGCGGTCGCGCGGCATCCGTGTCATGGAGACGGACAGCGGCGAATTGGCCTGTGCGACGGAGGGGAAGGGGCGGATGCCCGAGCCTGCGGTTGTATTTGCGGCGATGGAGGAGATGATGCTATGAGTTCTCCTGCGACGATTCTGCTGTACGACACGCAAGCGGTTTCTCCGATGCGCAAGTGTCTGGAGGGAAGCGACCGCATTGTCATTCACGTCTCGAACACTTCGATGGCGGTCCATGCCGCTTCGACGATGGTTTTGGCGTTGCTCGTTCTGGATTATTCGATTCCGAAGGAAGATTTGCAGAAGATTTGCCAGATTGCGCGGGTTGCATCGCCGGCGATCCGGTTGATGATGACGGCGGCGAAGGTACAAGAGCCGATGGTTCGCAAGACGATGGATTTGCTGGGGCTTCCGGGCTGTTTTGCTTCCAAGCCATTGGTTCCGATCAATATCCGCAAGCAGACCAACGAGTTGTTGGAGGCGTGGCGGCGTGATTCCTCGACCTCTGCGGGCGTCAAGAGAGAGACTCCGAAGCAGTTGCAGGCAATGGCGACCAGGCGTTTGGATGAGGAGTCTGCTCCGAGTAACGGTTTGCGCGGACCCGATCCGAACCTTTACGAGTTGCAGGATGTGCTTGGCTCCGGCGGAACGGGTACCGTTTTCAAGGCTCGCGACCGCTTTTTGGACATGGAGGTTGCGATCAAGCTCATCAATCCGGAGCTGATCAAAGGCGAAGACGTTCTCCGGGCGTTCAAGGATGAGGCCCGGATTACGATGCAGCTTTCGCATCGGTTCATTTTGCGACTCTATTCCTTCAATGTCTACAATGGCTGCTATTATGTCGTCATGGAGCAGGTGAATGGCCGTTCCCTTCGTTCGCTGCTGGGCGAGTACGGGAGCTTCTCCGCGATGATGGTCTGCCGGGTTTTGGTGCAATGCGCCTCGGCGTTGGAGTATGCGCACAGCCACAACATCATTCACAAGGACATCAAGCCGGAGAACATTTTCCTGACGGATGCGGGTGAACTGAAGATCATCGATTGGGGCAGTGCGACGCTGAACAATGCCGCTTCGGAGGAGGGTGGCTACATCATCGGGACGCCAGAGTACATGAGTCCGGCCCAGAAGCGCGGCGACATTGTCGGGCCGGGTGCGGACCAGTATGCGCTGGGCATTTTGACCTATTTGATGTTGACGGGGTATTTCCCATATCCGCCGGGAACGACGGCGGAGCAGCTGCTGGGAGATATTCGCCCGAGCTTTACGGCGCTTCAGCCGGATTTGGCGGCCGTATTGGCGCGTGCGACGGCACCGACGGAGGACGAGCAATATCCGACGATAACGGAATTTATCCGTGCGTTCTTGCATGTTTTGGATGCAGACTGGATTTTCAATGCAGCCAGCGAGCCGATTTCGGTCGAAGCGGGGCAGGTTCTGACGTAGACGATGAAAAGGGGCGTCCATGAAGATTGCACGTGTCGCGACGGATGCCGCTCTCGGGCGTCTATTTGACTATGCGATACCTCCGGAATTATCCGGCAAGGTCTATCCGGGCGTACTTGTTCGCGTTCGCTTCGGAACGCGCTCCATCGAGTGTTTTGTGATGGAGCTTACCGAAAAAAGCGAGGTTGACGTTTCGCGGCTAAAGCCGATTGAAGGGGTGGCGCCGGGGCGTCCCTTGGTCTCTGCGGCCCTACTCCGGTTGGCGAAATGGATGGCGGCGTATTATCTTGCGCCGATCGAGCGCTGTCTCAAATGCATGTTTCCGCCGGTCGTCCGTGGCGGCGTCGAAAAAGACAATTATCGGCGACGGCTGATGGTGCGGGTGCGGAAACCCGGCGAGGCGGTTTCGACCGTAGCCGATAAAGCCGAAAAGCCGGACGTGGCTCAGGATCTGTTCACCTACGCAAAAGCGAGCAAGAAGGCGGGAAAGCTGCGACAGCGGGAGCATTCTCGGACGTTGGACGGGTCGAAGGGGGAATCCCCGCGGCCGACGGCACGTCAGCAGGAGATTTTGGACCGGCTAGGCGATACCGAGCAAACCGTAAAAGGGTTTTGCGACGCATGGCATTTTTCGCCCGCGACCATCAGGCGCATGGCACTGGACGGTTGGCTTGTGCTGGAAGAAAAGATCGATTTGCGCAATCCGTTGGAAAAGGTCGCCAAGGATATCAAGGACGGGCGCATTTTGAGATCGAAACCGTTGCCGCTCAATGAGGAGCAGGCGCTGGCCTTGGCGGCGATTCGGGAGGAGCTGGACTGTTGTCCGGCGCTGGAAGACCGCCCCGGGGCGAATGCTCCGAAGGATCCGGAACGGGCGGCGAAGCCGCTTTTGCTGCATGGCGTTACGGCGAGCGGGAAGACCGAGGTTTTTCTGCAAGCCATTTCCGATGTGTTGCAACGGGGCGGTGGTGCGATCGTGCTGGTGCCGGAGATTTCGTTGACGGCGCAGACGATTCGACGGTTTGCCTCTCGTTTCGGCAACACGATTGCCGTCCTGCACAGCCAATTGACGGACGGGCAGCGGCATGACGAGTGGCAACGGATACGCAATGGGGAAGCGCGGGTGGTCATCGGTCCGCGTTCGGCGATTTTCGCCCCTGTCGAGAGGCTTGGCATCATTGTCGTGGATGAGGAGCAGGAGCCCAGTTACAAGCAGGATGAAGTGCCGCGCTATCAAGGACGCGACGTAGGCGTGATGCGCGCCCGATTCGAGGGGTGTCCAATCGTACTGGCCTCGGCGACGCCCTCTTTAGAGAGTTGGAACAATGCGCAAAGCGGCAAGTACCGGCTTTTGACGCTTCGTTCGCGTGCGGTTTCGCAGGAGATGCCGCACACGGTTTTGGTGGACATGCGCTCGGAGGTTGTCCGCAATGGCGGAAAGTGTCCGCTTTTTTCCGAAACGCTGGTGCAATCGATCCAGCGGTGTCTCGCGACGCAGGAGCAGGTGATGCTGTTCTTGAACCGGAGAGGGTTTGCGCCGACCGTATCGTGTCCCAACTGCGGATTTGTCGCCATGTGCGACACCTGTTCGGTCGGAATGACCTACCATAAGGATGACCGTGTGATGCGGTGCCACATGTGTGGGGCGTATCGGGAAGTGCCGGAGATTTGTCCGAATTGTCAGGAGCGGGTGGATTTCAAGACGACGGGATTTGGGACGCAGCGTGTGGAGGAGATTGCGCGCAAATTCTTTCCGCACGCTCGAATCGAGCGAATGGATATGGACGTCACGACGCGCAAGGATTCGCACGATGAGATACTGGGGCGCTTTCAGCGTCATGAAACGGATATTTTAATCGGCACCCAGATGATTGCCAAAGGGCTGGACTTTTCGAATGTCACGTTGGCGGGCATTCTGAATGCGGATACGGGTCTCAACATGCCGGATTTCCGGGCGTCGGAGCGCACGTTCCAGCTGATTGCGCAGATGGCGGGCCGTGTCGGGCGCGGCGTCAAGCCAGGGAATGTGATCGTGCAGACCTTTCAGCCCGAAGCGCCGGCGATTGTCCGGGCTCAGACGGAGGATTATCTGGGTTTTGCTACGGATGAATTGGCCATACGCAAGGAATTGCGGTATCCGCCGTTTTCGCATTTGATTTGCGTCACATTCCGCGGAGAAAACGAGCAGGAGACGGCGTCTGCCGCGGAGTTGTTTGCGGCGGCAATCGGGCAGTCGCCGGATGGCGCGTACATTTTGGGGGCTCCTGCGCCGGCGTGCATCGAGCGGATGAAAGGGCAGTGGCGGTACCAGCTCACGCTGCGTGGCGAAAAGCCGTTGGTTTTGTTTGAGCGGATTCGGGCTGCGATTGCCGCCTGTCCGAGGAAGACGACGGTTTTGATGCAGGTGGATATTGACGCCGTTTCGCTTTTGTGAGATTCGCGAACGAGCGGAAAAAGAACTGCCGGGAGCGGCGTGCTTCCGGCAGTTTCGGATTTTATCCCCTGAAAGGGGGATGTGCGGGGTTGGGGGGTTAGCCAACGGTCACTTCGAGCTCGACGACAGGCGCAGACGAAGAGACGAGCGTACCATTGACGGAGGCGTCGCCCGAGATTGCGCGAACGGAGACGTCGCCGGTCGGCTTGTTGTTGACCACATGGATTTTGTAAAGCGTCCCGCGGAATTTGCGTTGCAGAGAGGCGTTCTTGACATGAGCGGGAAGACGCGGCTCGACGCGCAGACCGTCCATTTCGGCGCGGAGTCCGCAAATCCACTGCGAGAGTGCGACGAAGTTCCATGCTGCCGTTCCGGTGAGCCATGAGTTTTTGGCTTCGCCGTGGCGGCGAGCCGCCTTTCCAGCAACCATTTGCGCATAGACATAGGGTTCGAGGCGGTGGATTTCGGAGATGTCCTCCAGGAAAGCGGGGGCGATTTTCTTATAGTATTCCCAAGCCTCTTCGGGGCGGCCGTTTGCGACTTCACCGATGATGACCCAGGGATTGTTGTGGCAGAAGATGCCGGCATTTTCCTTGTATCCGGGCGGATAGGAGGAGACTTCTCCGAGCTCGACATGGTAATCCCGATAGGGAGGATCGAGGATGACGATGCCGTATTTGGTATCCAAGTGTTTCTTGACGGAATCGAGTGCCATGATGGGGTATCCCTTATCGGCGCCGATTCGTGCCATGGAGCCAAAGCCTTGGGTTTCGATGAAGATTTTTCCGTCTTCGCATTCGTGGGAACCGACTTTGTTGCCGAAATCATCGTATGCGCGGATGTACCAAGCGCCGTCCCAACCTGTTTTGCAGATTTGTTCTGCCATGGCGGCGCTTTGTTTTTCAGCCCAGGCGGCCTCGTCCTCGCGGCCCTGCAAACGGCACATGTTGGCGTAATCGGGCGTGACATAGACGAACATTTGGGCGATCATGACGGATTCTGCGTGATCGCCTTCCTTGTTTGTGCAGGTCTGGAAGGAATCGTTCGGATCGGTGGAGAAGCAGTTGAGGTTCAGGCAGTCGTTCCAGTCGGCGCGGCCGATGAGCGGGAGTCCGTGGGGACCGAGGTGTTCCGCGACGTAGTGATAGGAGCGGCGGAGGTGTTCGAACATCGTAGCCTTGTTGGTCTCGGAGTTGTCGAACGGCACCATGACATCGAGGAAGGAGCGATCGCCGGTTTCGCGGATATAGCCGCCGACGCCGAGAACGAGCCAGAGCGGGTCATCGTTGAAGTGCGAGCCGATATCGGCGTTGCCGCGTTTGGTGAGGGGCTGGAACTGATGGTAAGCCGAGCCATCCTCGAACTGTGTCGAAGCGACGTCAAAGAGGCGTTCGCGGGCCCGGGCGGGGATTTGGTGGACGACACCGAGCATATCCTGCGACGTATCGCGGAATCCGATTCCGCGGCCGATTCCGGATTCGAAGTAGGAAGCGGAGCGGGCGAAATTGTAGGTGACGATGCACTGATACTGATTCCAGACCGCCATGCGATCGAGTTTTGCGTCGCCTGTTTTCAGGGTGAAATTCGAAAGCAGTCCATCCCAGAAGGCGCGAAGTTCCGCATAGGCGGCCTGTACCTTTTCAGGGGTATCGAAGCGGGCCTGCAGTTCGTGTGCCTTGGTTTTGTTGATGACGCGCATCTTGGGATTGGTCTGGAGGAGACCGGCGGCGGGCGCGTTGTCCCATTTGTCGTTGGGATCGTTTTCGATATAGCCGAGCAGGAAGACGAGCGTTTTTTCCGCGCCGGGGTCGAGGGAGATCTCGAAACGGTGGGAGGCGACGGGGGACCATCCGTCGGCGACGGAGTTGCCGCTTTTTCCGGACAGGACGGTTTCGGGGGCATCGTATCCGTTGTCGCGGCCGAGGAAGGTTTCGCGATCGGTGTCGAACCCGTCGGGGGTCGCGTTGACGGAGAAGAACGCGAAATGGTTACGGCGTTCCCGGTATTCGGTTTTATGGTAGATGGCGCCGCCTTCGATTTCCACTTCGCCGGTGGAGAAGTTGCGCTGGAAGTTGGTGGTATCGTCCTGAGCGTTGTAGAGACACCATTCGACGAACGATACGAGAGAGAGCTGCTGGGGCTTTTCGGTACGGTTGCGAACGGTCACCATCTGCACTTCGGCGTTCGTGCCGTTTGGAACCATGTAGAGCACCTCGGCTTGGATGCCGTTTTTCTCGGAAGCGATCTTGGAGTAGCCGAATCCGTGGCGGCACTCATAGGAATCGAGAGGGGTACGGGTCGGTTTGAAGCCGGGATTCCATACGACGCCGTTATGGCGGATATAGAGATAGCGCCCGTTATTGTCCAAGGGGACGTCGTTGTAGCGGTAGCGGGTCAGGCGACGCAAACGGGCGTCTGTGTGGAAGGCGTAACCACCGGCCGTATTGGACATCAGCGAGAAGAACTTCTCATTTCCAAGATAGTTGATCCACGGATAAGGAGTGGAAGGCGTGGTGATGACATATTCACGCGCGGCATCGTCAAAATAGCCAAATTTCATAGTTGTTCGAGGGGATGGATGGACGAAAGCGTGTTATCCGGCAGAAACACGCCAAGTGTTGTTTCTGATTTGAAATTCAGCCGAGGCTGAAATCCAAACCGGGAGAATATCATACGCAAAAAGGGGAGAATATGCCACCGAAAAAAGCGATTGGGGAGGACTAGCGCAGTTTCCGGGTTTCGTGCGGCGGGACGATATGGCGATCGGCTTCCGGCAGCGGAACCAAGCGAAGGACGAGCGGCATGGCGGCCGTCAGCAAGGCAAAGAGGACGATGAAATAATTGCGATAGGCGAGGAGGGCGGTCGGACCGGGCGTTGCGGTAGCGCCATTGCGGCCGATCCAGAGCATGAGAACGGAGGAAATGGTAATCCCGATGATGCCTGCGGCCGCGCCCATTGCGGTGTAGAGGACGAGGGAACCGGAGATACGCAAATCGGGATCGGTAACCGTCAAATAGTAGTGAGTGACGGCGCTTTCCATGACCATACGGGTAAGACCGCCCATGAAGAGGCAGATAATCCAGAGAATGCCCAGAGTGACGGTTGCGGAGGTATTACCCCACCAGGTCAGGAAGATCCAGATTGCGCAAAGGAACAGAAGCGCCTGATAGGAGACGATCATTTCGCGGCGCGGACCATAGCGTCGTCCGGCCCAAGCGGTCACGAACGCCCCGACGATGGCCGCTCCCCATTGGGCAACGCTCCAGAGGGACGCCTCGAGGTTCGAGAGACCGTATCCGCGCTTCAAGACGAGAAGCATGGTCGGCACGAGGAGCATGGAAGCCAGGTTGAGGGCAATGGTCGATACGAGAAGCCGACGGAAAGGATCGAGCCGGAAAAGGCGCCTCAAATCGGGCATGATAGGGCGGCGGGAGGATTCGCGAAGGACATCTGTTTCGTGAATGCGGGCAAGGAAGACGGAAGAGATGATTCCGAGAATCGATCCGATGCAGATAATCGACACGAGCAAGGATGGAAATGCGCCATGGGCGTCTTTGCGGAGGAAGAGGGCTGCGATGATGCAGAGAAGACCAGCGGTCGCCGAGGCCCAGAAAAGACCTCCGCCGACGCCGATAATCTTTGCCCGTTCTTCCGGGAGAGCGATTTCGCCGGTTAATGGCTGTTGGAGAACGGCACCGGCGGCACGGCATCCGTAGAAGCCGA
Organism: Kiritimatiellia bacterium; assembly: GCA_016295275.1. GTDB lineage: Bacteria > Verrucomicrobiota > Kiritimatiellia > RFP12 > UBA3636 > JAEDLN01. The sequence continues at coordinate 940 of JAEDLN010000036.1, read as the reverse complement.
AGGAAAAGAGCAGGACCGTAACGAATGCTGCCGTCATGTGACCATGGTAGGCCCAGATGGCGGATGTCGCGAAGAGCAATGCGCAGAAGTTTCGGATGCACCAAAAGAGGGCATCGCATTTGGCCGCACCGATACGGGCGGCGACAATCCGTCCGAGAGGGAGCATGAGAAAGCCGAGATAGAGCATCGTACCCAATGCGGCCACAATGACATCGGGGCAGCCGATATCGACGGCGAGAAGAATCATAATCAGTTCGCCGACGCAAACATAGGAACCGCCGTTGATGATATTGAAGATGTAAAGATTTCGGACGGAGTCCTTCCGTTCGTCGGCGGTGAGGGGGCGATTGAAGATCATAGTATGAAAACCCGTATTTTCGGAAATACTACCACAAATCGGAAGGAAAGAAATCGTCCATTCGCTAGACGGGTGTGATCGTCCGGTGTTCGGGAATGGAATACGGCTTTCGTAACCGGCATTCGTTCAAACCGGTTGAGGGACAATACGATTTGTGTAAAATCGGTTCGTAAAGGATTAGCCTTGGGAAATGAGCGGTGTGCCGAAGGGAGAATCATTCGAAATGGGAGGAGATGGAGCCGCATGAGGGGGCACGGCGATGGGTGCGAGGGGGAGGGGTGGGGAGCCCCCACGGGCAATGCAGTGTGCGAATTTCGCGGGTGTAATGGCGGATCGCGCAACGAGGTGCGGCGATGGGCGCGGTCACGGGGCATAGCGCGCGAATTGCGCGGGTTGAGGTCGGTAAGGACGGCACGGAGCCACCTTGGGAACGAGTCGGGTCCGAGCCCGTTGTAGATACCGGCGAGTTGCTCGTCGCTTGCGAAAGCGGCGTTTCCGGATACACCCCAGGGAAGTCTACTCCCCGAATTTGCCTTGCAATGGGTGAAGGCTTTTCATAGGATGAATTGAAAGGGGCGGAGT
>JAEDLN010000035.1 GCA_016295275.1 Kiritimatiellia bacterium | reverse complement strand
GCGCGATGTCCCCATCGCGCCGCATCGCCCCGTGGCCGTGCGTAATGCGCGTGGGAAATGCGCGTGTGTAATGGCAAGTAGCACACGCTGAGAGTTTTGCCGGGGGCGTCTCCGTGCGCCCCCTATAGCCGCGCAGGGCGCGGCGTCCGGTCACCCCAGCGCACAACGCGGTGCGCGCGATGCCAAGCCGCGCACCGCGCCGATGGCGCGGCGGCGCGATGGGGACATCACGCCCTACCGCAACGGGGCACGGCAACGGGGCACGAGGCAAGGGCGTCCTTTACCCCCCAAAAAACGCGGTTGAGGCAATTGCCCGCAAGGCTCGCCGATGTCTGCCGGACCTCCCGGCTCGGTGCTCCAGACTCCCGCCCCTGGAAACGTAAATGCCCCTAGGGTAAGGGTATTTCGGATTGCCATCGACGCGTTTCCTTCGGCGAGTTGTCTCAAGTTGCCGGCGATTTACGGAAGCGGCGTCTTCTGCTATGCTCTGAGCCGTTTCCATCGCATTGTGTCTTCTCCTTCGAATTTGCCTTTCGTATGAAGCTCCGTCCTTTTTCAGCTCTTCGCCCGGCCCCGGAATACGCTTCCTCCATTTCCTCCCTCCCCTATGACGTCATGAACCGGGAAGAGGCTCTTGAAATGGCGGCCGGAAATCCCGATTCCTTCCTCCATGTCGTTCGCTCGGAAATCGATTGTCCGCCGGAAACCGATCCCCATTGCGCTACCGTCTACAATAAAGCGAAAGAAAATCTGGAGCGGCTCATCCGGGAGAAAAAACTGATCCGGGAGGAAGCCCCCTCTTTCTACCTGTATCGGCAAATCATGGGCAAACACCGGCAAACCGCCGTTGTAGCCTGTTGCTCCATCGACGATTACAGCAACGGACGGATCCTGCGCCACGAAAAGACGCGCCGCGACAAGGAAGACGATCGTACCGAACATATTCTAACCTTGCGTGCCCAAACCGGACAAATCTTCCTCTGCTACCAAGACCGCGAAACCGTCAAACGCCTCGTCGAAGAAGAGTCCGCCGCCGATCCTCTCTACGACTTTACAAGCCCGGACGGAATCCGCCATACCGTTTGGCGTGCCGTCCGGACCGCCGAAATCGCCGCCGCATTTCAGGACGTTCCATACGCCTATATCGCAGACGGACATCACCGGACCGCCGCTTCGTTTCGCGCCGGCATGGAAATGCGGAAACAGGGTGCCGCCGAGGATGCCGAATCGAATTTCATGATGGCATGCCTCTTCCCGGCTTCCGAGCTTTCCATCCTTCCCTATCATCGCTGCGTGCGCGATCTGAATGGACTGACATCACGCGATTTCCTCCTGCGCGCCAACGAATGCGGGTTCTCCATCAGCTCCATCCCCTTCCCCGAAGTCTCGCTGGACCACTCCTGCTCCGTACGCCTTCCGGAAGGATGGTACCGCTTCTCCTGGCCGATAACGGAGAAACAGGCCGCCGACCCAATCGCCCGACTGGATGTCACACGCCTGCAAGAAGACCTCTTGGCACCGATTCTCAATATCAAGGATCCGCGCATCGATCCCCGGATCTACTTCGTGGGAGGAATTCGCGGAACAACCGCTCTCGAGGAGGATGTCGCCAAGGGAAATGCCGCCGTTGCATTCGCCATGCGCCCGACAACCATCCAGCAAATGATGGCAATCGCCGATGCCGGCGAAACAATGCCGCCCAAATCAACCTGGTTTGAACCAAAACTCCGCTCCGGACTCTTGATCCATACCTTCTGACATTCCGCTCTTCCGGAAACGAAGGCCGCCCGTCCCGGCAACCGATGCCACACAAAAAAAGAGAACGCCACCCGAAAGGATGGCGCTCTTTTTTCAACGATAAGGCTTTTGCCGGTCGAGACAGAAATCCCGATCCGGTTAGAAGCTCTTCGCGACCGAAAGGCCAACGGCGTACGCCTTGGCTCCCGTAAAGGAACCTTTCAGAACGCCATTGGCGGGACGGGCCTTCACCGTGAAGTCCTCGATGATCTCGTAGAAGCAAGAGAGGTCGATGGTCCAAGATTCTTTCGACCAGCTGACGCCGGCCGCGAGAAGATGCCGATCGTCGCCGGGAACCAGATAATCGACATACTGACTATTGATGGGAGATTTGTCGAAAGTGTAACCCGCACGGACAGACCAAGCCTCGTTCAAATCATATTCCGCACCGACGCTAACCCGAACCGTATCATTCCAGCCTTTGCGGCTCTCCAAGGTATCCATTCCCGGCAGCATCGGATCGTCCAGATGAATCGCAAGGTTGTCATACAGATTCCAGAGCGTGTACGTCAGCCCGGCCGAAAGGGTCAGCTGTTCCGTAGCGTCCCACGCAAGACCGGTCTCGAAGCGATCCGGCAGAACCGCATTCGCATGAAGATCGGTATTCTGGAAAAACATCGGCGCAAGTGCCTTCACAGGTGCGGGGACGACCCACTTCGCATCCCCCTTGACCTTGAGATGGCAACGGCTGTGGTACGCAAAACCAAAGGTCAGATCGTCGGTCAAACGGTACGTCAAACCGAAATCGACGGTCGGCACGATATCATCGCCCTTCAGCTGCTGCCGGACGTCAAACGGAGAATATGCGGGATTGTTGTATTGACGCAAACCGGCAATGCCTGCGGCATCGATCATCTGCCCCAGCTCGATTTCGAAATACCGAATCGAAAAGCCCAGGGCAACGCTCAACCGGTCATTGACTTTCCATGCCAGATTCGGATTCACGTCGAAGGTGACGATTTTCGCCTTGATGCTGTTGTAGCGGCCCGCCCACGTATGGTCGAATTCCGATCCCAGACCGAAGCGCGAAAAGCCGCCCAGCCCAAACCAAAGCGAATCGCTCAACTGCGAGGTCACGTAGAAGCTCGGCAACGTCCAAACCGAACTCCTGCCATACCCGCGGCTGTACGAACCGTCATACGGATTGATTCCCGTGACATCGGCATACGGCTTGATCGAGGTGAAGCCAATCTCCATTTGCGTGCCGGACAAATCCGTAATCGCCGCCGGGTTGAAGAACATCGCACTGGGAACATCGCCGCGGGTCATCAATTGCCCGGGAATGACATTTCCGCGAACCGAACCATCTTCCAAGCCAAAGCCCGCTCCATACGCCATCCCTCCTTCCAGAGAAAGAATCGCAAGGGCAAGCAACGGCAACTTTTGTACTGTCGAACACTTTTTTGTCATGTGAATTTCCTATCTTGATGGATTGTTCAGAAGGTGGTTCTTTCGAACCGGAAACTGGCGTTGTCGGAACGCAGGAAAATTTCCCGCACGTTTCCGCAACCTAGAAGCGCTTAACGACCGAGAAGGCGCAGGAATAGCCGCTGGCATCCATGAACTTGCCCGTGTAAACGCCATTCGCGGGCCGCGCCTTTACGTCGAAATCGTCGACAACCTCGTAGAAGCAGGACAAATCGAATGTCCACGAATCTTTGTCCCAACTGACGCCGGCCGCAAACAGATGGCGGTTGTCGCCGGGAACAAAATAGTCAACATGGCCGCTGTTGATCGGAGATTCATCGTACGTGTAGCCAATGCGGACAGCCCAATTCTCCGTGAACGCATACTCCGCGCCGACATTGAAGCGCCAAGCGTCATGCCAGCTCTTTTCACTCATGAGCATGCTGCGTCCCGGCAGCATCGGATCGTCCAAATGAATGATCAAGGTATCGTACGTGTGCCACAACGTGCACGTCACGCCGGCCGAAAGGGTCAACCGTTCCGTCGCATCCCACGCAAGACCCGCCATCAACTTGTCCGGATTGAAATTCGAAGCGTGGAACCCCGTATCCTGAAAATAGTACGGAGCAAGCGCGCGAACAGCCGGAGGAACCGTCCATTTGGCATCGCCTTTTGCCGTCAGCTTCGCTTGACTGTGATAGCCAAAACCAACGGTGAGCGCGTCGGTCAACTTGTAGGAAAGCCCCAAATCCAAAACAGGGGCAATGTCGTCGCCATGGAGATTCTGGCGTACGTCATACGGAGAATAGCCCGGATCGTTGTACCGGCGAAGTCCGGCAATGCCGGCCGCATCAAGCATCTGCTCCAGCTCGATGTCGAAATACCGGATCGAAAAGCCAATGGACAGACTGAGCCGGTCCGTAACCTTCCAAGTCAAGTTCGGATTGAAGTCCAGCGACAGAATCTCCGCCTTTGTACTGTTGTAGCGTCCCGCCCATGTCGACTTGAACTCGGAGCCAAGTCCATACCGCGTGTAAACGCCAAACCCGAACCATAGGGAATCCGTCCATTGCGATGTGAGATACAGATTCGGCAACATCCAAACCGAGCTGGTCGCATAGCCGCGCTCGTTTTTTCCTGTATAGGGATTCGTCGTCGTGACATCTGCAAACGGCTTGATGGCTGTTATGCCGATTTCAAGCTGCGTTCCCGGCAAGTCCGTAATCGTCGCTGGGTTGAAATACAACGAACTGGGAACCTCCCCGCGAGCCGTCAACTGCCCGGGTGTGACATTTCCACGGACAGAACCATCCTCCAACGCAAAACCCGCACCATGGGAAAAAGACGAAAACAGAACGCCAATTGCGGTCGTGGCGACGACCCGCGAAAAACGGTTGAAACGATTCGACATAAACCAATATCTCCAAAAATTTGAACACCGTAACAGATGGAATGAAGGGCTATTTCTATTTTCTAATTTTGACATAATATTTTTGAAACGCAAGAAAAAACGTCAAACAGACACATTTTCCCGAACGCCACTTCCATACGCTAAAAAATGGCATTTAGAGCAAATTATAGGTGTTTTGAAATTTCGGTTTGAAATATGAAGCGCCGCAAAACAGAGTTTCCGCCTCTATTTTGTTCCCCAAAACCGCTCTCTTCGACAAGAATCCCACGTACCCCATGCGCGCACGCCATGCCTCATGGCGGCTCGCTGGAGTTTTCAGCCCTTCAGATCATGCGTCCGAACCCGTGCGCAATGACGCCATCGGACGCCTTCCTCCCGACCGGCAGCCGGTCCACCCGGCTCGCACCCCGCGTGTCCCGTGGTCGTGCGCACCGCCCGCGTGTCCCGTTGCCGTGCGTACCCCGCGTGTCCCGTTGCCGTGCGTACCGCCCGCGTGTCCCGTTGCCGTGCGCACCTCGCGTGCCCCCGTTGCGGGCGGCGCGATGTTTAGCCGCCACCGCCCGTGGGGGCTCCCCACCCCTCGGCTCGGCTTAATACTCTGCGGCGCGGGCGTCCCCCGATTCGCCGATCCAGAGCGGATCCTTCGTCCAAACCGCCCCACCGGCACGGAGCGAAGCCGGAACATCCAAAATACGCTGATTGCCGCTTCCCCGAAACAGAAGTTGGCGATCGCGACGCGCCGCTACAAAAGGACCGTCGATCAATATGTCGATCGCCCCCAACAAGCGCAAGACACCCGGATTCGCCTTTCCCAACTGCAAAAGACCTTCCAACGTATAGCCGGAAAAAGCGGCAAGATCATATCGCCCGTGCAACCTCTCCGCCAACTCCGCAAGCGCCTCCGCCTGCGAAAAGGGCTCGCCGCCCGAAAAGGTGACACCTGTCGTCAGCGGATTGGAAACAATACGCGTATACAACTCTTCCGTCGACACCTTTGTTCCGGTGCCGAATGGCCATGTCTGCGGATTCTGGCATCCGGGACAATGGTGAGGACATCCTTGCACAAATACGACGGCCCGGAGACCCGGGCCGTCGGCGATGCCATCTTCATCAAAGCCTGCTAAATCAATGATTTCCGGCATCGCCACATCCACAGGTTCCGGAAGAATGATCGTGGCGGTTCTCATCGCCGGGAACACCATGCTTTACGCGATCGTGTTCCTCCGCACGCTTTGCATTGTTGAAGCGGTCCAGCGTACCGACAAGATACCCCGTAATCCGGCGGATGCGCTCGAATTTGATCAATTCATCCGATTCGTGACGGCCGCACTTCGGACAGACCTCGCCAATGACGCCGTTGTATCCGCAAACGGGATCGCGGTCCACAGGGTGATTGATCGAGCCGTATCCGATGCCAAGATCGTGCATGGCGCGAACAATCGTTTCGAAAGCCTTCGTGTTGCGGGCGACATCGCCGTCCAACTCCACGTAGGAAATGTGTCCGCCGTTTGTCAGCGCGTGATACGGCGCTTCCTTGCGGAGCTTTTCAATGGCCGAAATCTTGAAATAGACGGGAATGTGGAAGCTGTTCGTGTAATACTCGTGATCGGTTACGCCGGGAATCGTACCGAAACGCTTCTTGTCCATGCGGATGAAACGTCCGGAAAGACCTTCCGCCGGCGTCGCGATGACACTGAAGTTCAGATGCGTCTTGTGCGCCATTTCATCCGTGTACTCGCGCATGTGGCGGATGATGGCAAGCCCTTTCTCCTGCATTTCATCGCTCTCGCCATGGTGATGCCCATAGAGCGCGACCAGCGTTTCCGCCAAGCCGATGAATCCGATCGTGAGCGTACCGTGCTTGATGACCTCGCGAACCTCATCATCCCAGTTGAGCTTGTCGGAATCGAGCCAAACCCCCTGCCCCATCAAGAACGGGAAATTCCGTACGCGGCGGCGGGCCTGGATTTCAAAACGGTCCAAAAGCTGCTGCGCAACCAGATTGAGCATCCGGTCGAGAGAACGGAAAAACACCTCTTCGTCATGGTTCGCGAGAATCGCCAACCGCGGCAGGTTGATGGAGGTGAAGCTGAGATTGCCGCGACCCGGACTGATTTCACGGGAAGGATCGTAAACATTGCCCATGACACGGGTGCGGCAACCCATGTACGAAATCTCCGTTTCCGGATGATTCGGCTTGTAATACTGCAAGTTGAACGGCGAATCCACAAACGAGAAGTTCGGGAAGAGACGCTTTGCACTGACGCGGCAAGAGAGCTGGAACAAATCGTAGTTCGGATCATCCGGGAAGTAGTTAACGCCTTCCTTGACACGGAAAATCTGAATCGGAAAGATCGGCGTCTCTCCATGCCCCAACCCTTTCTCCGTCGTGAGCAGCAGGTTGCGGACGACCATGCGGCCTTCCGAAGAGGTGTCGGTGCCGTAGTTGATCGAGGAGAAGGGGGTCTGCGCACCGGCACGGCTATGCATCGTATTGAGATTGTGGATGAGCGCTTCCATCGCCTGATAGGTCGCTTCGTCCGTTTCGCGCAACGACGTGCGGCGGGCGAATTCCATCGCACGCTTGGTCACATCTTCGCCGTAGGCATCTGCAAGAGCCTTCGCCAAATCGGCATCAAAGGCCGGCGTTTCGTCCAAACGGGGACGCTCGCCCGTACGCGCAATCGATGCGTCAACGAGCGCCTTGACCGAATCCATCGTACTGTCCTGCTTGCCGGAAAGCAGCTGCAAGGCTTCGAACAAATTGACGCGGAAACGCTTGAAATAGGTCTTGGCGACGCCCGGCGCAAGCCCGCGATCGAACTGCGCGACCGCTTGGCCGCCATGCTGATCGTTCTGGTTGCTCTGAATCGCAATGCAGGCCAACGCCGCATAGCTGCGAATGTCGTTCGGTTCGCGCAAGAACCCGTGCCCCGTCGAAAATCCGCCCTTGAACAGCTTCAGAAGATCGATCTGGCAGCACGTCATCGTAAGCGCGTAGAAGTCGAAGTCGTGAATGTGAATGTCGCCTGTACGATGCGCTTTGGCATGCTCGGGACGAAGCAGAAACTTCTCATTGTACTCCTTCGCACTCTCCGAACCGTACTTCAACATCATGCCCATGGCCGTGTCGCCGTCGACATTCGCATTGTCGCGCTTCAAATCGCTGTCCTTCGCATCGCGGGACGTGATTTCGTCGAAGATGTGCATCAGCGTCGAATTCTTCTCGCGCACCTCCGTGCGATCGGCGCGATACAGAATGTAAGATTTCGCGACGTCCTCGTATCCCGAATGCATCAACGCCAGCTCTACCGTATCCTGGATTTGTTCGACGCTCGGAACCGTACCCGAGAATTTCGCATTCAAATCACAACCGACTTCGGCACCGACTTTCTTCGCCGCTTCGTAATCGCCATGGCCAACCGCCTTCATCGCACGGGAAATCGCTTCGACAATCTTGTCTTCGTCATAGGAAGCAATGCGGCCATCCCGCTTCACAATTTCTGTCACCATATTGAGAGTACTCCTGATTGTGTTGGTCAAAAAATGAAATTCGTTTTCGTTCGAGGCTTGCGTTGACACCGGTTTGCCGATTCGCTCCGTTGAAAGACGACGGATGAAAAGGAACCAAGTTGCAGAGCAGGCATTCCGCCCTCCGGATGCAAACAGACGCCGATACGGCATTCCGCCAAAATCCTGTCTTTTTTCGGGCGAACGGATTCCGTTCTAGCATAAGCCGCAACCGCCTTGCAAGCGCCCGAATTCCACCTAAAAGCGCAATTCGCGCCGAACCCCTTGATAGGAGCGGACTTCGTGACCTAAAAAAATATTTTTCACCCATTTATAGCATTGCCAAAAATCCGACAATACAACATATTGTGTACCCCCGTTTTTTGACAAAATCGCCGGAAAACGCCGTTTTTACCCCCGAAAGGCCCCTTTCGACAGCCGAAAACGAACCATCGAAACCGACTCCGTTTTCCGCTGTTTTTCCATGCGGTTTTTCCGCGTTGCCCAAACCGGCTACCACCCCTTCAGACGGCGATTTTTCGCGGCAAAAAAACGTCGTCTCGCAGCAGCCTTCCCATCGTTCGCCGATGTCTTTTTCCGAGATGTCCTTTTCCGGACGGCCGCCTCCCCGGCGGGATCGGATACCGGTTCCGTTTCACCCGGCCAAGGCAACGTGAAGTCACGATATTCGCGCAACGCGACCTTGAATCCGTAGTCGGTCAAAAGCAAATGCGTTTTCTCGGCAATTCCTCCCGGTTGCTGCGGCGACACGGCTTTCACACACTTCAGCCCGGCCAACGTCTTCAACAGCGAAAACAGAACTTCAGGCGGGATATCCTTGCAGAGTCCCCATGTGGATTGCCGCTGCAACCCGGATTGCAGGACCTCCGGCGTCTCTTCGCCCCGCAAGACGGATACGACCGTGTCCGCCGTTGCCGTGCCGCGCAACCGGCCGACGCAGGAGAGAACCTTCTGCACAATCGTCCAGCGTTCCTCCGTCAGCGGCTCCGCCAACCCGACAGGTGCGCAAAGATCGCATCGGCCGCAACACGTCTCCTCCGGTTCTTCGCCAAAATAGTTGAGAATGAAATGCTGCCGGCATTGTCGCGTATCGACATAATCGATCATCTTGCGCAACCGCCGATTGTCCAGCGTCCGTTTCTGCTCGCGACGGCGAAAGACCTCCTGCAGCTTGTCGTCTCCAGGCGCGTCCGGAGACACTCGGATGGAACGGCCACGACCGCCCTCCCTCGTCCGGACGATAAAACCTTCCTGTTCGAAAATACCGAGCAGCGTGCGGACAAACATTCCATTTTTGAGTCCCGCCAATACCGCCAGCTCATCATCCGTCTGCACGCATGGCGTATCTGCATCGAATGTCCGCAACGCATCCATGAGCTGTCTCGCATCGGCATACTCGGGATTTGCCGAATCGATGAAAAACTTCTGCGTATGGACGTCCGCATAGTTGAAGAGCAGCTCGCAGCGCGAGGGAGCTCCGTCTCGCCCTGCACGCCCCACTTCCTGGTAATACGCTTCCAGCGATCCGGGAATATCCCAGTGCACTACAAACCGAATATCCGCCCGATCGATGCCCATGCCAAACGCATTCGTGGCAACCACGACCGGATTCTTCGCCCGGAGAAAGGCGTCTTGAACGCGCTCGCGCTCGACATCGCTCAACGCCCCCGAATACAGAAGCGGTTCTATCCGCCCCCGCAACAGGGAATCGTTCTGCAAACGGCCGTACACCAGCTGCGCATTTTTCCGCGTGGCGCAATACACGATGCCGGGACCCGCCGTCCGCGCAAGCTCGCGGACATGCGCATATTTGATTTCATGCGTGGCGCAAGGCTCTACCGAAAGACGCAAATTCGGCCGCGCGAATCCTTGCACTTTCACAAACGGCGCTTGGCGCGGGGCTTTGCCAAGCCCCAGCTGCGAGACAATGTCTTCTCGCACACTCGGCGTGGCCGTCGCCGTGAGCGCCAAAATCCGCACCTGGGCGCCAATCAGCCCAATCAACTGATTCAACTGCAAATAGTCCGGCCGGAAGTCGTGCCCCCACTGGCTGATGCAATGCGCCTCATCGACGGCAACCAACGAAATGCGGACAGACGGCAGAAGCGCCGCGAAAGATCGGTTGTGCAACCGTTCCGGTGCAATGTAGACAAGCTTGTAGTACCCATGCGCAAAGCAGGCGAGACGACGGCTCATCTCCTCGGAATCGAGCGAGGAATTGATATAGGTCGCGGGAATGCCGCGCCTCTCCAATCCGTCCACTTGATCCTTCATAAGCGCAATCAAGGGAGAAATCACCAAGGTCGTTCCCGGCAAAAGCATCGCCGCCAACTGGTAGCAAAGCGATTTCCCGGCTCCCGTCGGCATCACAACGACGGCATCGCCACCATCGACAACATGGCGAATCGGCGCCAGCTGTCCGGGCCGGAAACGCTCCAGCTGAAAATACCGGCGAAGCGCATCGAGATAGACGCTGTTTGGCTCCTCTTCCGGCATGTCGCCGACAGGGCCGCCGCCAATCGCCGCCGCGGCATTCGGCTCCGGTGACTCAGGAACGTCCGTCGTACCCGAAGACGTCCGCCGTTTCCGTCCCGCTTTCCGAACACTTGCAGAAGAACCTTCTTCGGAAACAAGCCCCTCCGCCGTTTCTTTCCTCATGAAAGACCCGCTCCGCTCGATACGCTCAGAACCGCTTGCATGATGGCAACGGCAATGAATCCGATAATCATCGCAACGACAAAGATCATGATGGGCTCGAGCGCCGTCGTGAAGATGGTGATGTTTTTCTCCAATTCGCCCTCATACCGCTTCGTGATATGGGAAAGCGCCGATGGCATATCGCCCGTGCGCTCGCCAATCGAGAGCATATCGATGATCATCGGAGGAAAAGCCCCGCCTTGCGCCAACGGACCGGAAATCGTGGTGCCGTCCGTCACTCGATCGCGCGCATTGGACAGCTCCGAACCGATTACCGCATTACCGACCGTTTGCGAGGTGATCGAAAGCGCTTTCAGAATGGGAACCCCGTTGCGGAGAAGCGATTCCAACGTGCTGGAAAAGTTGACGTACACGCTGCAGGCGACAATCCCCTTGAGCAACGGCGCCCGAAGCTTGAAGCCATCCCAATGCAAACGCCCGGAAGGGGTCGAAATCCAATGCCGGAAAGCCAATATGCAACCGGATAAAAATACCGACAGCAGCAACCAGTACGATTTGAACCAATCGTTGATGCCGAGCAATGCACGCGTCATGGGAGGCAAACCATTCGGACCGATGGAATCGAAAATGGTCTTGAACTTCGGCAGAATGTACGTCATGACGATAATCGCCACCACGACACCCATGGTCAAAACAATGCACGGATAGACCATTGCCGCCTGCACCTTGGAACGCATGGCCCGGGAGCGCTCATCGTATGCCGCCAACCGCCGCAAAACATCGATCATCGCACCCGATGCTTCGCCGGCACGGACCATGTTGACGTAGACCGGCGTGAAAATCTTCGGAAAATGCGACAGCGCATCCGAAAAGGATTCTCCGCCGACAATGGCATCGCACAAGGACGCAATCACTTGCGATGCGCCGTTCTCTTCGCCGCTGCGGCGCGCCAACGCATGGAGCGCATTGCCTAGCGTCATTCCCCCTTCCAGCAAATCCGCCAGTTCACTGGTGAAATTGAGCCGGTCGCTCGCCGTCATGTGAAAGGGGCGTGCAAGGCGGAAACCGCTTGATTTGCGGGTTTCGGACGAGGCGGTCTTGCCAGAGCCGGAACGGGGCCCACCGGGTTTCCCCGAAGCGCGCTTTCCGGCATTCGCGCTTCCCTTTGCCGTACTCGCTTGCTGCGAAACCGTTATCGGATACAAGTTCTGGCGACTGACAAGCGCCAAGGCGGCGCGCCGGTCGGGAGCGTCAACGCTGCCTTCGACCGTGCGCCCGTCGCGACTTTTGGCCTTGTAGTAAAACGTGGACATGAATCCAAAGGTGAAAAAAACGGTTTGCGGAACAATCCGGACTTACATCCGCGCAGGTGCCTCGATGCCCAGCAGGAAGAGTCCTTCGCGCAAGACGTCGCCGACAAGCGAACAAAGACGGATGCGGCTTTCGCGAATCCCGTCTTCCGCCTTCAGGAACGGCAGTCGCTGATAGAACGAACTGTAGCTCTGCGCAAGCGTATAGAGGTAATCCGCCAATACGCACGGACGATAGGTTTCCGCCGCCTTGACAACCGCCGACGGGAACAGCGCAATCTGCAACGCGAGACTGCGCTCGATCGGATCGCCCAGCCGTAGCGGCTTCTCCGCAGGATTGTCGTCCGGAAAGGCCGTTCGATGCTTCTCCAATACACTCTGGATGCGTGCATATGCATACTGGAGATACGGACCCGAATTTCCCTCCAGAGACATCGCCTTGTCCCATGTGAAGGTAATCAAGGTGCGAGGATCCTGGCTGAGATCGGCGTACTTGACCGCACCGACGCCTACCTTCTCCGCAAGCGCATCCGCTTCTTCATCCGGCAAATCAGGATGATTGCGGCGAACGACCTCGAGCGCACGGCGATGCGCTTCATCCAAAAGCGCAGCCAGCTTGATGACATTGCCCTGACGCGTCGAGAAGGTTCCCTCCGGAAGACGCATCAGACCAAACCAGACATGCTCCAACCGGCACCGCTCCGGCACCAGATGCAGCAAACGGCTGATGTGGAAAAATTGCTTGAAATGAAGCTGCTGGCGTTCATCCGTGACGTAGACGATCTTGTCCGGATGATAGTCTTTCTCGCGCGTCGCGACCGTCGCCAAATCCGTTGTCGTGTAATTGAAGCCACCGTCCCGCTTGCGGACAATTGCAATATCGAGCCCGGCTTCCTTCAAATCGACAATCATGGCGCCTTCGCTTTCGTGCGCAAGACCGGCCTTCTCCAACGTTTCAACCATCGGCCCGAGCTGTTCCTGGTAGTAACTCTCGCCACGGGTCGTGTCGAATCGAACGCCTAGCCGCTCGAATATGGAATCGAAGGAATGGCACGAAAGGCGGATGAATTCCTGCCAAAGCGCCCGGTTCTCCGGATCGCCTTGCTGCAACTTGACCGTTTCCATGCGGCAGGCATCCATCCAAGCCGGATCTTCTTTCGCCTTGGCGTAGCTCTTGACGTAGATGCGCTCCAATTCATCCGTTGCATCCTTTGCCAATGCTTCCTTGTCGACAAATTCGCGATAGCCTTTGATGATGACGCCAAATTGCGTTCCCCAATCGCCAATGTGATTGTCCGCTACCACATGGTAGCCCAGCGCACGATGCAGCCTGTCAATGGCACAGCCGATCACCGTCGAACGAATGTGCCCGATATGCATCGGCTTGGCGACATTCGGACTCGAATAGTCGATGACCATCGTGCATTCCTTGCCAATCGATGGAAGCAGACATCCCTGCAATGCCTTTTCCGCCACATACGCGTCATCCAATGTCAGATTGATGAACCCCGCTCCCGCAACCTCGATCTTTGCAACGACACCGGGAAACGCCGCCCCGGCAATCACCTGCTCGGCAATCTTGCGCGGCGGCAAATGAAGCGCCCGCGCAAGCTGCATGCTGTCGGCACACTGGAAATCGCCGAATTCCGGACGGGAATTCTGCACGACACGACCCGCCTGGGCCGCTTCCGCGCAATCAGGAAACGCCTTCCGGAAACATCCGCGAAGCCATTCTGTCAGTTCTTCGTCAATCAAACGGGCCGTTTCGGGGGCCTCACCCTTTGTGGAAAAATTCATGCTTTTATTCTACCAAAACTCGCCCCACCTATCAAATGCAGAACACCGCAACCCCGGCGCCAAAGCGAACATCGCCCGCGCCCCATCGCCCGCGCCCCGCCGCCGCGCGCCCTCGCCGTGCCCAATCGCCCTGTCCCGTCGCCATGCGTCCCATTGCCATGCGGTCCCGTTGCGGTAGGGCGCGATGTCCTCATCGCGCCGCCG
>JAEDLN010000246.1 GCA_016295275.1 Kiritimatiellia bacterium | reverse complement strand
ATCATTCGCCGGATGCTGAAAGGTGAAGTCGATTTCGCCCTAGGGCGAATCAATGAACAGGTCCTTGAACGTCTCCAAAACATCCTCTCCTCCCAAGGGCTCAAAATAACCGACCGCACCGTCGTCCAACCAGCCCGCGACGCTGCCGCACAAGGAAAAGGTTTTCTCGAAATTTCCTGTGGCGCCGCCATTCAGCTGCACGACGGTACCATCATTACCGGGAAAAACTCGTCCCTCCTGCGATCCTCGGCCGCAATGGTCATCAACGCCCTGAAGCACCTCGCCCATATCCCCGACCATCTCGAACTGCTTCCCAAAATCGTCGTGCAGTCCGTGACCAATCTCAAGTCCGGTCTTCTCGGACGCACAACCTCCAATTTGAATCTGGAGGAAATGCTCGTCGCACTGGCAATCTCCGCCAACACGAATACCCTCGCACAACTCGCAATGGAGAAAATTCCGCTCCTGCGCAATTGCGAGGTGCATATGACGCACCTTTCCACCGCCTCCGATTTCAATGGTATGCGCAGGCTTGGTCTCCGCGTTACATGCGACCCCGCCTTTCCAACCAAGAATCTCTACGATCGTGCATAAGCCCCGCTTCTGCAATCTCTCTTCTTCTCCCAAACGGCACGCTCCATCCATGCGCCTCGCATGCCTCGGAAGCGCATTCGCATTCGTTCTCGCAGGAACAATCCATGCCACGCCCCTTCAGGAGCCCCCTGAAGCCCCCCGTCCCATTTCCACCCTCGCGACAAACGCTTTCGCTCCGACAAACGGCTTCTTTCTGCTCGCCGTTCCGGAAGGGCTCGATCTGGATACCGAGGTCCGTTTCCCCGATTCCTTCTTGCCGTCCCAATACGCTTGGCTCTACAACACGATTCCAACCGCCCCGCACAGCGCCGCCGAACTCGGTATCGGTGCGGTTTCCATCACCCCCGGACACCCCTGGCGCCGCCGCTATCGCCCACAGCCCCTACCGCGACGGAACCTCGCCGCATTGCGTGCCGCCGCCTCCGTTCCCGGAACCCTAATCTGCGACCTGGCAATCCACCCGAAATCTCACGCATTCTTCAGCAACATCCCCGATATCTATCCGGAATCCGATTGCTGGCCGATCCCCGAAAACGATTCCGTCCGATTCTCGGTCGTAACACAAAAAGGACGCGATTTCTGGCAACAAATCTGGTCCGTCGATTTGGACGATTTTACCAATAGGCTCCATGCCACCCCGCATGCCATCCGAATCTTTGCAAACGCAAATCCGCACGATGTCTCGACATGGGCGCGCTCCGATATTGCTCGCCGTCTGCGAGAGCGGCAGACCAACCTGAAAACCCTCAATCAAACCTATCGCATTCAGCCGCCGCTGAATTCTCTGAGCGTCATTACGCGACTCCGGAACCGCAAACACGAAAATCTCGTCGCCCATGTCCTCTATGCCATGGAGGAAGAAAAGGCATTCGCCGAACTGATCCGAACGACCGCCGAACAATTCGCACCTTTTCCCGTTTACTATCAGCCGCAAAGCGAATGCCTCGCCGGAATCGATCCGACTACCGCTGCCGAACCATGCCCGCTTTTGGCCGCCCCCGCCGCAACCGATTGCCCCCTCCTGACGGCACGCTATCTCAAGACCATCGCAAAAGGGCGCCCCATCCTTTCTCCGCATATCTCTCCCGCCTCCCCGAACTTCTCCTCCGACGCCCTTACGCAACTCGCCCGCGGCTATTCCATCGCGTCGATCGCCCCGTCTCGCTCCGAAACCAAAAACTGGGTCCGATATCAACGAAATCCCGAGACCGGACGCCTCGAAATCGATGTGGATCAGACCCGCACCGTTGCCGCGCTTCGTCCCGCCGATCCCAATGACATCTTCAATCCGTTCGTTCTCGATCCCGAAACGCTGCTCCAACGCTTTTCAGCAGCCCGGGACGCCGTCGAAAAGGCAAAACGATATTTCATCCCCGGAAAACCCTACACGGAAACAAATTGTCTCTACATTCTCCATAGCCGAACCTCCGATCGCCTTCGGGCTTGCATCAATCAAAAAGAATCCGATCCCTCCGGTCCGCGCCCTATTGATGCGCCGGACCTCGAAGCGTTCGTCTCAACCGCCGTCTACGGTTTCTATCCGACAGAAATTCTCCTCGAGGATGAAATCTGCGAAAATGGGGCTCTTCCGCCCTCCTGCAAGGTTCTACTCGTCCCCGGATGCGTAAATGCGTGCCGAACGGAAACCTATCCGATTCTTGAAAAATGGGTCGAAGCCGGCGGAACGCTGATCATCAATCCCGCCTCCCTTTCCCAGACCGCCGTTGCAACTCCGCAAGCATCCAATCCCAATTCCGATTTCCCGACTGCTACCATTCGTCCGGGCGTCCAAATCAAACCCCTCAAAAACGGCAAAATCCTCCGCTTTACTCCTACCCAATCGCTGGATCAAATACTCCTGCCGATTCTCGAGGACTGCGGAATCCAACTGATCCTCCGCGTAACGAATACATCACAGGAATCCAATACTCCGCTTCTTCTCGAGGCCGTAAGAACCCCTGCAGGCGATGGGCTTCATTGGGCATACCTCCTCTTCAATCGGGCTGATTCCAAACTGGATGCAGCCGTCTCCCTCCCTTCCTCGCCCAACTCCGCCTCCGGTTCCATCTCCCTTGCTCCAAACGAAGGCACCCTCCTCTTGCTCCCAACGGACTAAAGCCCCCCGCCCGCGCGCCCCGCCCGCGGTGGCTCACCGCCGCGGTGCGCGGCTTGGCATCCCGCGCCCCGCGCCCGTACCCCGTGGTCGTGCCCCGTTGCCGTGCGCATCGCCCGTGCCCCATGGTCGTGCCCCGTTGCCGTGCGCACTCCTCGTGCGGCTTGGCGGTAGGGCGCGATGTCCCCATCGCGCCGCCGCGCCACCG
>JAEDLN010000034.1 GCA_016295275.1 Kiritimatiellia bacterium | reverse complement strand
GAACAGCCAACAGTCTACCAAAATCCGATTAGACAAGACCCTTCTGTATAACGGAGTCCCCCTATCGGCAAAGAACCCGTTTCTCCGAATGATTCCGCGCGGCGTCAGCGGCAATCGGCGAGGGCAAGAAGCCCGACAACCGCCGTATCCGTACGAAAAATGCGCTCGCCAAGAGATAGCCGCTGAAAACCGAGGCGATCGAACATCGCAACTTCAAAGGGAGACCATCCTCCCTCCGGTCCAATCGCCAATAGCCCCTCGCCCGACGAAACAGATGCTTCGCGAAAACCATGCCACGCCTCACGGCCGGCGGACAAGCAGACACTTCCTCTATGCTCGTCGCCCGGATTGTCGGGATGGGCGAAAAATCGGCTTCCCGACGGATAGAGCAGCGGAATCTCATCCTCCAAAAACGGCTTCAGCCGACGGACAATCCGAACTTCCGGCAAAATGGTGTCACCGGATTGCTCGAGTCCTTCGAGCAACAGCGCGCGCCGTTCTTCCTCCCGAACGCGCGTACTGCCCCAGTATGATTTCTCGACCTTTTCCGCCGCCGTCAAAAAAAGTCGACGCACCCCGAAAGCGGCAATCTGCGGCAAAAGACGCGTCAGGCATTTCGGCCGTGGCATCGCAAGGAGCAAATCATAGGGGGCACGCGCCAATGGCGGCGTAGGCGTCCCGATGCGCACCGAAACGACCGGCATTCCCGGCTCCTGCTCCTCCACCGCAACAAGCTCCGCATTGTTGTAGCGGGCACCGCCGATTTCTCCAAGCCGCAAAATACTGCCCGGTCGAGCTTTCAACACCGAGAGAATGTGATGCGCCGCACGCCCCGACAGCCGGACAATCTCGCCGCCTTCCGCAACGTCTTCGCGTTCGAAGAGAATCCTGTTCATGCCAGTTCGACGCTTAGCGTCCCTTCGCAAATGACATGCGCAGGACCCGTCATGAATACGCTCTGCACCAATCCGTCCGCACCCCGGATGCAGTCGAACGACAGATCCGCCCCAAATGCCGTGTGTATGATTACGGGCGATTCGCACAGTCCCGCTTCCACAGCCGCTACCGCCGATGCCGTGCATCCCGTTCCACAAGCCCCCGTTTCGGCTTCGACGCCGCGCTCGTAGGTACGGACAAACGCCTCGTGTCGGCCGACAACCTGGACAAAATCGACATTCGTCCCTTCCGGCTCAAATACCGGCGAATAGCGCACTGCACTTCCCTCCGCTTGGACGTCTACGCACTTGACGTCCGCCACAAAGGCAACGGCATGCGGAACCCCCGTATCCAGCGAGGCGTATCGATACCCTGAATCGCCGGCGGAAAGCCCGTCACGGCGATTTTTGGGCGCCGTCATCCGAACTCTCACCCGAGCGTCCCAATCCGTTGCGGAAACCAGCTCCGCCTCAATCTGTCCGGCGTCCGTCTCAAAACACGGCCGGGAGGAGGCGCGGCCCCGCCGCACCGCAAAAAACACGACACAACGTGCGCCGTTTCCGCACATCGAGGCACGGGAGCCGTCCGGATTGAAAAACAACATGCGAAACGCCGTTTCCTCCGACATCGCCGGACGCAGAAGAATAAGCCCTTCCGTGCCAAGTCCTTCCTGCATGGAACAAAGCCGTCGAATGACGGATGCATCCAACGGAAAACTCGCCGTCGGATCGTCGATCATGACGAAGGTATTGCCGGCTCCATGCATTTTGGCAAAATCGAACTTCATTTCTCTCTCCTTCCGTCTCGTCTTTTCGTCCGTGCAAACCGACGCACCGCTAACGGACACGCATGGTCGGTCCGCTCGGGCGCTGCGGCGCCGTCGGCTTGGAATGCAAAAGATCCTGCGCCCCTTCTATCCGCTCGAGATCATCCAGACTCTTCAAGCCGAAATGCTCCAGAAACTGCGGCGTCGTTCCAAACAGAAAGGGCCGCCCCGGCAAATCGCTGCGCCCGACAATGCGCACGAGCTGCATCTCCATGAGAGCCTTGATGACATGGCCGGCATTCACGCCGCGGACACTCTCGATTTCCGAACGCGAGACGGGCTGGCGGTAGGCAATGATGGCAAGCGTCTCGATCGAGGGACGCGACAACACGGTTGCACGCCCTTTGTTCAGCATTTGACGCACCCATGGTCCGCATGCCGCCGCAGTCTGAAAACGATATCCGCCATTGATTTCGACAAGCTCGATACCGAGCCCGGATTCCTTCAGCGAGGCGCGGATGCTCTCTATGGCTTTGCGCAATTCCGAGGGCGTGCAGATCTTTGCCGCCGCCGGCTTCTCCTTGGCACGGGCTTCCCGTTCGGCACGCGCAGCCGCTATGGCACTCTCCGCTTGCTCGCGAGGAATCGTTCCAAGCGTACGCCCCGAAGCCAAATCGGCTTCGGCCTGCGCCGCTTCCAGCTCGACATCCGACACGTCCGGACCTTCCTGGCTTTGGGCAAGACGCTGCTTCTCGACTTCTTCCAAAACACCGCGCAACTCCTCCAGCGTCAATGCATGATCCGCCCCTAAAATAAGCGCGGCGAGAATCGCCTGCAACGGAACGTCCCGATCACTCGCACTGCTCAACATGATCGCCTCCTCCAATGACCGGACGGTCCTCTTCATGTGCCGAAAACGGCCGGATCTGAATCTCCGTAAAGGCACCGTCCTGCACCACCATCACCTGCCGCAAACGCAACAGCTCCAACAAGGCCAGAAAGGTCACGATAATCTCGCCACGGGGCGATTCTTTCGTGAAAAGTTCCGTAAATCCAATGCTTTTGCGCTGTGCGGTTATGCCTAGAATGGTATCGATCTTGTCGCTTACCCGCCATTGCGCCGGCTCGATCTCGCCGATCGGCTCGACAACGGCCCGCTCCAAAACCTCATGAAACGCCTTGATCAAATCGAAGATGCCGACCTCCGAAAGCTTGCGCTCTTCTTTTTGATCGTCGGCGGAAACCAAAGGAGCGCCGCTCGCCCCAAACATATTCTGCTGGCGTCGTTCCAACTCCAGCAACCCATTCGCGGCTTCCTTGAAGCGCTTGTAATCCAATAGCTGGCGAACAAGCTCCCACCGGGGATCTTTTTCCTCTTCCCCGCCCGCTTCCCCCGTCTCGTCTCCGCGCGTATCGGCCGGAAGTAGCATCCTGCTCTTGATATACGAAAGCGTCGATGCCATAACGAGAAACTCGCCCGCCATATTCAAATCGAGCATCTTCATGAGACGGATGTACTCCGTGTACTCCGCCGCAATTCGCGCAATCGGGATGTCGTAAATATCAACCTCGTCTTTGCGAATTAGGTACAAAAGAAGATCGAGAGGTCCTTCAAATACCTCCAAATTGACCTTATAGTCGTCCGGCTGCAACTGAATCATGGCGTGTCGTGTTCCCGTACTCGAAATATCCGCGCCATTCTACCTGAATCGGCTTGCACCCGCAACGAGGCGAGAGCGTCCGACGCGACTGTTCGACTTGACGCTTCTTTTCCCCGCGATTACACTTCCTCCCGAAATGGATACGCTGGAACTCATGCAAAAAGTGCGGTCGATCCGCATCCTGACAAGACGACTCGTCGACGAGCGCCTCTCGGGGGATTACCATACTTCGTTCAAAGGCAAGGGCATCGAATTCGATGAAATCCGCGAATACCAATTCGGCGATGACGTGCGCTCCATCGATTGGAATGTCACCGCCCGTACGGGCGTTCCCCAAATCAAATGCTATACGGAGGAGCGTCAGCTGACGGTTCAATTCCTCATTGATGTTTCCGGCTCGCTGAATTTCGGATCCGGCACCCGAACAAAGGCCGATCTGGCCGCAGAAATCGCCGCTCTTTTGGCATTCACATCCATCCACAATCAGGACAATGTCGGCTTGATCCTCTTCTCCGACCGGATCGTAAAGGAGATTTCCCCGCAAAGAGGACGCAACGCCGTTTCCCGAATCGTGCGCGAAATCCTTTCCTCGGCGGAAAATGCCACCGGAAAAACCAATATCGCAGAAGCGCTTCACCGCCTTGAAACCGTTCAGCACCGCCGTTCGGTCGTCTTTTTGATTTCCGACTTTCAGGATGACGGCTACGATACGGCCCTCGCCCGGATCGCCCGCAAGCACGATCTCATCTGCTGCCCCGTCTCCGATCCCGCCGAGTGCAACCTTCCGGATGCCGGAATGCTGGAACTGACCGACCCCGAAACCGGTGAAACACGCTGGATCGATCTCTCCTCCCGAAAACTTCGCGACGCATTTGCGGAACAGGTCAAACAAGCCGATGAAGCTTTGCAGGACCGGTTTCTCCGCAGCCATGTCTCGACAATGCGGTTTTCAACCGATGTCGATCCGATCGATGCGATTCGCAGCTTCTTCCGTCGCCGCGCCAACCGCCGTCTCCGCCACCGCGCCTAAGCCCGCCCCGAAGCGTGCCTTTCAGCGTGGCCCGCGTGGCTTGGCTCGCCGTGTCGCTTGTGCAAATGTCGGGTCCTCCGGCCATTCATGCCGCGGATACCGCCCGCGCAATTCCTTGCGTACCGCCTGATACCCTTCGCGCCAAAAACTGGCAAGATCGGATGTGATCTGAACAGGCCGCTGGGCAGGTGAAAGCAACTGCAGCAAGACCGGCACCTTCCCGCGCGCAACGCGCGGCGTCTCGCGCATGCCAAAGGTCTCTTGTATCCGCACCGATGCCGAAGGCTGTTCGCTCGAATAATCGATGCGGATGCGAGAGCCGCTCGGAACGGTCAGATGCGTGGGAGCCCATTCGTCAAAATGCGGATAGACAGCCCCCAGGCGCGCCGTGAGCGCCGGAAGCAGATCAATCTCCGCCGCCTGCGCCAATGTCGTACATCCATAAAGATACGAACCAAGCCAATTCTCCAAATCCGCCGCCAATGCTTCATCGGTCAAGTCCGGAATCTCTTCCTCCGGAAGCCATTTCCGCAAAAAGAGTGCTCTCGCCTGCAGCTCGCAAGCCCCACGAGACCATTGTAGACGCCGGATGCCTTCGGTACGGATTCCCTGACACAAACAGCTTAAGACCTGCTCGAAATCCGGATCTTTGAGCGGCCGCTCCCGTACCGTAATCGCCCCCAGACATTCCCGCTCCACGACGTCGACACGCAAAAGTCGCGGGTTCCACATCAGGACCTCTTTTTTCGTGAACGAATCGCCGTACAGTCGCAGAACCGATTCTGCGGAAATGCCGGCCGCCAATCGGACCGTTCCATCCGCATCGCTATCCTCGATTTCCGCGACGACAATCCACTCCGATTGCGCCAACCCGTCATTCGGCGGCAACTTGGCGCCACGCCCGCCGAACAGCTGATATCGCCCTTGATCGCGGGCAAGCCCGCGCCTCCGGGCAATCCGATCCGGATATGCATACGCCAGCAATTCCCCTGCCCCGCACCGCCTATTTTCCCGGTGCGCCACCGGTGTGCGTATGCGTGCCGCCGTCTGCTCCCACAAACGCGCCAACTCGCGGACACGCGCCCGAACCGCCGGCGGAATATCCCGCCCGCCTTCTTCCAATTCCAACAACAGAACTTCCGCATTCGTGCTTCCGCGCAACCCCGCCCCCGCTCCCTCGGAAAGCGCCGCCGCAAGCAGACATGCGGTATGAAGAGAGCCGTCTCCTTGTGCCGATGCCGAAAGAATCGTATGGGATAAACGAGGATGCATGCCAAAACGCAAAAGCGCATGGCCATGCGGCGTCACCGACCCCGATTCGTCAAGCGCTCCCAATAGCCGCAACAGCTCCGTCGCCTGGTTCCATGCCATTTGTGGCGGCATCGTCGGCCACGGCAGACTCTTGCCGGAAGAATCGCCCCAATCCGCACAGGCAAGGACGAGATCGGCCAGATCCGCCGACAAAATCTCCGGCTGCGCAACCGGCGACAGCCGGCGATCCTCCTCTTCGCTCCACAGACGATAGCAAAAGCCGTTGCCCAATCGCCCCGCACGCCCCGTGCGCTGATCGGCACGATCGCGCGAAATGCGAATGGTCTCCAAATGGCTCATGCCCGTCGCAGGCGAAAAGCGGGAGACGCGCGCAAAGCCGCTGTCCACCACACAGGAAATGCCCTCAATGGTAAGCGACGACTCCGCAATGGAGGTTGCCAGCACGACCTTTCGGCGCCCCGCCGCACAAGGGCGAAGCGCCTCATCTTGACGCGCTCGCGGAAGCGCCGCATAAAGCGGTCGCAGGTCAACCCCGTCCGGAAGCGAATGGGGCGCGGACAGAATCTCCGCACAGGCCCGGATTTCCCCCTCTCCGGGCAAGAAGGCGAGAATGGAGCCGTCATGCTCCGCACACGCTCGGCGAATACCCGCCGCCACTTGCTCCGCAAGGCGCGGAAAACGGGTGCGCAACGGCAAAAAAATCGTCTCCACCGGATAAAGCCGCCCCGAAGCTTCGACAATCGGCGTTCCTTCTCCCAAAAAACGAGACACATCCGGAATGTGCAAGGTAGCCGACATGATCAAAAGCCGTAAATCCGGACGCAGAGCCCGACGCACATCCAGCGCCAAGGCGAGCCCGAAATCGGCTTGTAGACTTCGCTCGTGAAATTCGTCAAAGAGAATCGCACCGACATCCGCCAGCTCCGGATCGTCCAGCAATCGGCGGGTCAACAAACCTTCCGTCAACACCAGAATCCGTGTCTTGGATGTGGCACAACGCTCCATCCGAACTTGGTAGCCGACCGTCTCGCCCGTCTGTTCCCCCAGGAGCTCCGCCATGCGCCAGGCCGCCGCCCGCGCCGCCATGCGACGCGGCTCCAAAAGCAAAATCTTGCGTCCCGCCAGCCATGGCTCGTTCAATAGCGCCAACGGCACCAATGTCGTCTTGCCGGAGCCCGCAGGCGCCTTCAAAATCGCTGCGGTATGCTTGCCGAGAACTTCGCAAAGACGCGGAAGAACCTCCGTGACGGGATAGGCGGGAAACAACATGGCGGAAAATCAGTAGAAACAAAAAGAAAGCTAGCCGTTTAAGGCGGTCATGATTTGCTCTCGCGAAAACGCGGCTTCCCGGAAAATCCGAAGCTCGCCTCCATCCAAAACGCGGACAACCGTCGAAGGACGCGAACCCGGCCTGCATGCGCCGCCGTCCACGACAAAGTCCGCATCGGGAATCTCTGCCATGGCGTCTTCCGCCGTCAAAGTGTCGGGATCGCCGCTTCGATTGGCACTCGTGCAGCGCAACAGACCTCCCGCCAAACGGCAGATCGTGCGAGCCGTCGCATCCGCCGGAACGCGAAACCCTTCCGTCCCTTGCACGGCTCCCGGCACGCAGACGACGATGGTAAGCGCCCCGGGCCAAAAGGCTTCCGCCAGACGCTTCTCTTCCGCCGATAGCGCGTGACCCGCCCAACGCTCCACCGCCTCCAAATCGGCACAGAGCAGCTGATTCGGTTTCTTTGGATCGCGGCCTTTGGATGCAATGATGCGCGAAAGCGCGTCATTGTCTCCGGGAACCGCAACAACTCCATACACTGTATCGGTCGGAATAAGACCGATGCCACCTTGCAAAAGAAGTGCGCGAATCGCCGCTTCGTCCGCCTCCGTGAGCGGTGCCCGAAAAACCTGCATCGGACACCCCCTTACTTGCGCGCCGCATGGATACTCAGCAGAAAACCGAGCGCAAGCGACAAAAAGGCACTCATCAAAACCCGGAACTCAGGCGGCAGACAGAAGGTGATCGTATGCGCGGGGATCCAAAACCAGACAATCGTCTTCGGTAAAAACGATCCCCAGACCTGCGCCGGCAACGCCGCGAAAAACGCAGTGCCGCCAACCGGCCTGCGGGCTGCAATCGAAACATTGAACCATTCGTGCGCCAGCATCATCGGATAACAGAAAATCAAGTTGCACCAAAGCGAAATGCTGAAACCGGTGCGCACATTCTCCCAAAAACCCATCTCCGAATATGGCTTCGAGGAGGCGAACCAAAGCCCTTGCCGGGATACGGCTTGAACCCCTGCGGCAAACAACGCAAAGACAATCGTGAACAGCATTCCGTAAAATCCCCAGACCAAAAAACGGGGAAATAAATCGGGGGTGCGCCAACGCCCCGTTTTCATGCGCGCCTTCAACAATTCGCCAAAGGTCGCCAAAATGCCGACTTTCAGAAAGCCCGTGAAATACGGATAGGCCTGTACGACGCCGCCAAACCGATGCAACCCCGCCAGCTCGCCGGAAAAACACCCCCCAAACACCGGCGTCCATCGAATACCGCCGGATTCCGACATCTCCCAGGGAAAGAGAAAAACAAATAGGCAAATCGCCAGAAAAAAGAGGAGCGCGACAACATCTGAACGTTTCATAGCTTCTTGGAATGAGTGGTTGCGTCAACCGTATGGAATCAATAAAGGGAAGCGATTTCCCGGGCAGCCCGATCCCACGTAAAACGGTTTCCTCGGGCAAGACCTGCGATTTGAAGCTCCTGCAATGCCTCCGGATGCAAGAACAGATCGATTATGCTTTCGCCAAGGCGATCGGCAAAATCGCAAGTCGATTGGAGTGGCACAATGCGCGCCGCGTCGCCGGCAATCTCCGCGGCCGATCCGCCATCCGTGCAAAGCACCGGAAGCCCGCTCCGCATGGCTTCGACCAACTGGAGACCAAACCCTTCGTAGCAAGAGGGATGCACCAACAGATCCGCCGTGCGATACAACTCGACAAGCCGGCGAAACGGAATCGAACCCGTGAACTCGACCGCTTCGGCAATGCCGAGCTGCCGCACCAGTTGCGACGCCTCGGGATAACGCTCGTCCGTCGGCCCCGCAACAACAAGCCGGACCGGAAACGGAAGCTTGCCGCGAATGCCCGCTAGCGCCTGCACAAGTGCCGGAATGTTTTTGTACGGGTCCATCCGCCCGACATACAGAAGCGTGCGCGGTGCAGGGTCGGAAAGTGCGCGAATCGACGCCCTTCCGTCCGCATGAAAGGCTTCGTCCACACCATTGTAAATGACATGGATTCGCGCCTGATCGCGCTCGCCGAGTTTCAGCGCCTTCGTCAAATCGCGTCGCGAACAGTTGCTGACCGTCAGCAGCGCATCGGCCCGCCGCGCCGCTTGCCGAAGGCAAAAACGGTACACCCCGCGCATCTTCGCCGTACGCGAAGACGGCGCATAATCCGGAACCACAAGCGGAATCACATCGTGAATCGTCGCCAGACAGCGAATGCGACCCGATCGTCCCGCCGGAAATGCGAGAAAGGGTATCTGAAAATTCGGTGCGTGAAAAAGCGTGGCTCCCCAACGGCGCAACAGCAACGGCAATCGAATCTGCGACCACGGCGAAAACGGTCCGTACGGAAGCGCTTCGAATCGGACGCGATCGCCCGCGGCCGAAAGACGCTTCGCAAGGGCTTCGCGAACCGCTTCGTCTTGGTACAGCACGATAAAACGGTAATCAGGCCGCAAAAACGGCAACCGGATGATCAGCTCGCGTGCACATACGCCAATACCCGAAGGCGTCGGCTTGATCCAACGGGCGTCAAAAACGGCAACCGGTTCGCGCTTTTCTCCCCTCATCCGTTGGCCACCTTCCGGTACTGGTCAAGCGTCTGCCGGACACAGCGCTCCCACGTGAAGGAACGGGCATGTGCGATTCCGTGCGCACGACGGGCATCCAGTTCCTGCTGCGAGGACCGCAAAACCCGAAGCGCCGCTTGCGCCCATTCGTCCGCATCAAAACCGTTGACAATCGTCGCCGCATCTCCCAATACTTCCGGCAGAGATCCGCCGTTCGATGAAAGAACCGGCGCTCCGCAAGCCATCGCCTCCAACGGCGGAAAACCAAAGCCTTCATAATGGCTCGGCGTCACATATAGGGCCGCCGCCGAATAAAGCGCCGTCAGCCCCCCGTCCGGTACATAGCGGACATAGTGGAACTGCTTCGGAAAACGCGTTCCTTCAAAACGCGCAAAAATCGAATCGTACCGCCATCCCGGAGCCCCCGAAACAACCAAATCGTACCCCTCGGGCGCCAGCCGCTCGAAGACATCCACCAGAAATTCGAGATTCTTGCGCGGCTCAATCGTGCCAACCGTCAGCAAAAACGGTCGCGTCAATCCCAATTTCCGCTTGATCTCCCGAACCGCTTCCGGCGATGCCGGCGAAAAATCCGCTCCGATGCCGGGATAGGTGACGAATACCTTTCCCTTCGCATACGGATGAATCTCTTCAATCTCGCGCTTCGAAAACTCCGAAATGGTCAATACCGCATCCGAGGCTTGGATCGAACGCCCAACCCCCTTCTTCAATACGAAACAGTTGTACGCCGCGGCAAACTGCGGATACCGCTCGTAGCTCATGTCGTGAACGGTCGTGATGACCTTGCCGCGTGTAACCGGACGGGCAAAGAAATTCGTGAAATGAAAGACGTCTGCACGCCCCGAAAACCAATCGAATGGGGGTGTGTTGTACCGCGTCCAGGAATGCTGCAGCAATCCGCCCGGAAAAAGCCGGAAGGCACGCGTCTCAACCCCCTTGGCCGGCGATCTCGTCAAGTGCCGCCGAAAATCGCAATAGAAGAGACGCAGAGATTCCTCCGATCCCAACATTGGTGCCATGCTTTCGGCTAAAATCTTCGTGTAGCGCCCGATTCCGGCTAACTGCGAAACGGCAGGTTGATAATCCAAACAATAGGTTCTCATACTCTCTCAAGAATAACAAACACCGCCCAACAACGCTACCCATCATATTTTCCCACCCCCTTTTCACTGCCCCAACGCTTCGCCTCTATCGGTCCCCGCCCCGTGGCGCGCCCCTCGCCGCGCCCTCGCCGCCGCGCCACGTCATCGTGCCTCGTGCTCGTGCGCCCCCCTCGTGTCCTGTTGCGGTAGGGCGCGATGCTTGGCCGCCGGGCCTCCCGGCTCACGCCGCCGCGCCCCTCGCTGCGGTGTGCGGCTTGGCATCCCGCGATATTGCCCGTGCGCCACTCGCCGCGCCCTCGCCGCCCCTCTCGTGTCCCGTTGCGCGGTCCCGCGCTGTCCCCCTCGCGCCGCCGCGCCCCTTGCCGCGCCACGCTCGTGTCCCGTTGCAGTAGGGGCGAGATGCCTGGCCGCCCGGCCCTACCGGCTCGCGCCTCCATGACCACGCGCCATGATCCACGCAAGGTTCGCACGCGCATGACGCCCCCCTAGCGCCCGTGACGCCCCGCCCCCGCACCACGCCACCCCGCTACCGGCCCGTTCTGCGATTATGCGGATTGCGCAATCCTTTTCCCTTTCAAGAAAGAATACGTATGAAAACGGGGTTTCCGTTCATATCTTAACCCATAAATGCGTCTTTTCTCGGTTTTTGTTTACAGAACGCCGAAAGAATGGTATAAGAGAAATGTACTTTTCAAAGGAAAAGGCATTTATCTATTCATATCCTAAACACTATGAAATTACTTCCTGCACTTGCTTCCATGGCAATGTTGGCAATAGTGACACCTACTTTTGCCGACACGTCCGCCAATATTATCGTCGATTGGCGAGGCCTACCTCAAGTTCAAGGTGTTTTGCGCGAAAATTCCAAATCTGAATGGGGATTTGTCAACTTCGTAGCGTTCGGTCCGAACTGGGCGTACACGGCACAGGATTATGCCGCAAAAGAACATAAGAAAAGCACCATCCAAGATCCGGAACTCGGAAACGGATTGCTCTTCACCGGAAAAATCTGGGCCGGTTCCAGCGGCTTGAATATTCGCGAGGAATTTTACGACGTTTCCTCCGACGACGAGGCAAAGGTTCATGTGCGCTGGACGATTTCGTCGCAGAAAAACCAAAGCATGAACCTCGAGCGCGCCTATTTGCGCTTTCCGTTGCCGATCAACGCATTTTCCGGCGGAAAGGCCGGCTCAATCACGCTCCCGGCCGAATACGAAAAGGAATGGATCGGATTCGACGGAAACCGCCGGCTGACGGTTGTCTCGGCCGATGAAACCATCAAACTCAAGCTGGATGTCAAATCCGGAAATCCGATTGTCCAAGACGCCCGAAAAGACAAGCAGGAACGCTATGAGTTGCGGCTCGAATTTCCCAATGCGAAATCCGCCGACTCCTCTACCATCGAATTTACGGTCGCCGGAACATTTGCAGACTCCCTGAAAAGAGGCAAGGGCAAGGTGAATCTCCAGCTTCCGCCTCCCCCCGCGAAACTGACCGCCGGCAAAGACTGGTGCGAATTCTCGTTTAGCAATGACATCACGCCGGGATCGATTCTCGATTTCTCCAATGTCTCGCAACGGGAGGCTCCGGCCGGACAATTCGGTTTCGCAAAGGTCAGCAAAGAAGGACATATCGTTTTCGAAAATCGCCAGGATCGCCCAATCCGCTTCGTTGGCGGAAATCTCTGCTTCACCGCAAACTTCCTCAGCAAGGAAGAATGCAAACGCGTTGTTCAGGATTTCGTCCGCCGCGGTTGGAATACGGTTCGATTCCACCATATCGACGTGACTATCACCAAGGATGAATGGAACAAACTGTGGGAGCGTACGACCTACCCGGAAATCTCCCCCGCACGTCTCGATCAGCTTGACTATCTGATGGCCGAATTCAAAAAGGCAGGCATCTACGTGACATTCGACTTGTATGCCATGGGCGGTCTCGGAAGCTGCGAAGGATTCGACAAGCCCCTGAATTCGAATACCATCAAGGCTGTCGTTCCAATACACAAACCGGCCGAAGATCAGTGGTTCAGACGGGCAATGGAAATTTTCGACCACGTCAACCCCTACACCGGCATCAAATGGAAGGATGATCCGACCGTCCTCTTCGTCACGCTCATAAACGAAGATTCCATCGCATCGGTTTGGTGGGGCGCGGCAGATCTGTACGTCGAAAAATACAACGAATGGGCCAAGACAAAGGGCTATCCCGAATACCCGAAAAAGGATATCGGCAAAAAGAAAGAATTCGCCGAATTCCTGTATACGGTCAAGGCAGAGGCCAACCGCCGGATGTCCCAACGGCTTAAGGACGCAGGCGTGAAAACGCTGATTTCCGGCGGCAACTGGTGGGATAACGCAGCTCAGGCCTACGAACGCGAAGCGCTGGAACTCGTGGACAACCACGGCTACGGCGACCACCCGCAGCCGAGCTACCAGAAACTTCCGTTCCACGTCAACCAAACCTCCAGTGTCCGTTCGGGAAATCCCACCTACAACGAACCGATGATGAAGGCGCCTTCCCGCATTCTCGGACGGCCGTTCGCCGTAACGGAATACAACTTCTGCCCTCCCAACCGTTTCCGCGCGGAAGGCGGTCTCGCCATGGGTGCATACAGCTCCTTGCAGGACTGGGACGCCATCTACCGCTTCGCATGGAGTCACGCTCGCGAGGCCCTTTTCGGCGATCACTTCGTCAGCGGTTTCGATATCGTTCGCGACCCGGTCGGCCAAATGACCGAACGGCAAATTGTTCTCCTGTTTGGACGCGGAGACGTCGCTCCCGCTAAGAATGTCTACGGCTACGGCGTAACCGCCGGTGAAGCATTCGGAAACGGGCTCGGCGATATGTGGGGACGCGGCCTGTTCCCACACCCCTTTACCCAGCTCGGCTATGTATCGCGAATCGGCTCTTGGGTTGCCGATAACGGACGCGCCCCTGCAATCGACTGCACCAAGACATGGACCGTCGCGAACAAGCAGGAAATTCCGAAAATGAAGTACACCGGTACGACCTCGGATACGGGCGAGGTATTCATCAATACCAAGGACGGCGACCTCATCGTGAACACGCCGCGCACGGCCGGCATCACGTCTTGCGAACGCCGTAGCCTCAAAGCCGGACCGCTTTCCATTTCGGACGTCACGGAATACTGCTCCGTTTCCGCTTCGGCAATGGATGAACGCAATCTCACCACCTCTCGCCGCATCTTGGTGCTGCATATCACCAATGTGCTCAATACCGATATGACGTTTACCAACGCGAAAATGACCGATACGACAAAATGGGGTAAGTTGCCGTATCTCGCCAAATGCGGTTCTGTCAAAATCGAACTGCAGAACGAGAATCCGAATCTGCGCCTGTACGCACTCGCTTCCGATGGTTCGAGACTGCGCCAAGTGCCCGCCACCTATGCCAACGGCACCTACACCTTCGTCGCGCAAGTCGCTCCCGGCGAAGGAAAAGACGCGCCGACAATGATGTACGAACTCGCAGACAAATAATCTGGGCATCATTTCCGCTCGTTCGAGTCCGTCCGTGATATTCACGGGCGGACTTTTTTGTGATCGATCCTCAATTGGGTTCCCCGTTCGCAGTCACTGCCCCCTCGCCGCGCGCCCTCGCCCCCTCGCGTACTACACGCTCGTGTCCCGTTGCGGTAGGGCGCGATGTCCCCATCGCGCCGCCGCGCCCCTCGCCGCGCCCCTCGCCGCGCCACGCTCGTGCCC
>JAEDLN010000245.1 GCA_016295275.1 Kiritimatiellia bacterium | reverse complement strand
CAAAAAGACCGTGAAGGTCAGGGGGCGGTTTGTCTGACGGACTGTGCTTTGGCGTATGACGCAGAAGCTTGCCACTGGGACGTTCGGTTGGCCTGGAAGAGTTCGCAGGGAAGATCCTGGAAAGCGCCACGGGTCGTGGTCTGCCTTCATCGTCCGGGGGCAATGCGCCCCTTGACGACATTGGATTCCAGGACGATGGACGTTTCGCTTCCGCGGGAGCTTCCTGCGGAAGGCAGTCTCGTCTGTTCTCTCAGTTCCGACGTTTGGCTGCCGCCCGAGACGTGGCGAATCGACGTCGCGCTCTACGATTCGTCCGGGCTGTGCCAACGGGTCGAAAATGCGGCGCAGGCGTTGCCGACGGCATTGGAAGCGCGTGGCGGCTGGAGGCTGTATCCGGAAGAAGCGTGCGACATTCATATCCGGCATTCCTGGCGCCTTGAATAGGGCGTCGGGCTTCAAACCCGTTTTTTTCTCTTCGGGCAAGCGAACCGGTTTTGCTTTGCATACGATAATACGACAGGCATCCCTGTTGCGGGGGGGGGCGATTTTCCCGCTGCTGCATCCGCACGATCTTGTTATCTCCATGAAATCCATTCGTTTTTTGTTTTTGTTTGCCATTTTGCTTGCCACGGGCGGGTATGGTTTTTCGGATCCGACGCAATTGCCGGAACAGTTGGCGGACGCCTTGCGGGCGCAGACGATGCGTGCCGGGGAGATTCGGATTCAGGCGATTGCGGTCACGGCGGACGGAAAGGGAAGCGCATTGATTCGGGTGCCGGACGGAACGGTACGCGCGATTTCCAAGGGCGACTCCTTTTCGTTGCAGGCGGAAGGCGTTTCGGTCTCCTTTTCGGTCCGGAGAATTGGCATGGGAGGCGTGGAGCTGGAGGCTCCCAGTTTGCCGGATGGCGTTTTGAAGTTGCAGGTTCCGTATGCGTCCGGTCCGGATGAAGCGGCGTCTTCCGAGGGAAAAGAGCCGGCGGCGGGCGATGCGGTGAAGTTGGCGGTTTTGGAAGTTTTCGACGTTCCGCTTCGGGATGTTCTCCGGCTCTTGTCGGGCATTACGGGCGAGAATACGGTTGTTTCACCTGCCGCCGGCGAAAAGCCGGTGCGGATTCATTTGCGCGACATTGGGCAAAAGGAAGCGATTGGGCTGCTGTGTTCTTCGTTGGGCGTCTGGTGGCGTCCCGATCCTGCCACGGGCATTCCGACGATTCTGACGATTGAAGAGTACGAACGCGGATTGGCGTCGTTCCGCGAGGAAGAAACGGAGACCTTCACGCTGCTGTATCCGAATGTCATCGAGGTTGCATCGGTTTTGTACGGGCTGTATCCGGACCGTGTTTTCCTGACGCTTGGCGAGTCGGACATTTTAGAAGACGAGAAGAATGATTTGGCTCGGCGTTTCGAGCGTTTCAAAGTCATCGACGATGCGATGGGCAGTTCGAGCTTCGATGCGGGTCCGAGCATTCGTTCGGTTCAAGTTTCCGGGGCGTCGGGGCATTCGTTCAGTCTCAACGATTCCCGCCGGTATCGCGATTTGGACGCGGACAACGACATCACCTACAAAGGGATGACGGTCAATGAGGCGCGCAAGTTGGAGGAGGCCCGCAGTCGCGGCGACGAGCAGGCGGAGCAAGCGTTGCTTTCGGCGCATCGCGACCGGTCTCCCAGCATATTCGTGACGGTTTCGCGTCGCAACAATCTGGTGATTGTCCGCACGGGGGATTCCCGTGCGATGGCGGACATCCGGTCGTTGATTCGCCGATTGGACGTTCCGACGCCGACGGTCTTGCTTGAGATGCGCATCATGGAGTTTGCCCTGACGGACGATTTTGAAAGTTCGTTCGAGTATGAATTTCTCACGAAGAACAAATCGAACGGAAACACGTACGAGCATGCGGCGGGATTTCCCGGTTTTTCGCCGCTTTCGGTGGCGGGGCGTACGGACATGTTCGGCTATCAGCTGTTGAGCGAGCATTTCAATGCCCGGATTCAGCTATTGGAGAAGGACGGGAAGGCGCGTACGCTTGCGACGCCGACGTTGCTTGTCGCCAACAACGAGGTTTCCCGTCTTTTCATTGGCGAGGAGGTTCCGATTACGACGGGGGTCACGCTCGAGCCGATTTCATCGACTACATCCAGCGGCGTCACGTATGTCACGGGGTACACGGTGGAGCCATCGACCTCGATTCGTTCGATTGGCACCACGTTGCTTGTTACGCCGAGCATCAATGCGGATCATACGGTAACGCTTCATCTCATTCAGGAAGAGAGTGCGGTCGTTCCGAATGGCGGATCGATTCCGTATGGCGACGCTGCCACGTTGCAGAAGTTTTCGGTCGATACCGTATCGTCCCGGCGTGTCAGCGGCACGTTTATTGCAGCCGATGGGCTGATGAGCGCGGTTGGCGGGTTGATTCGGGAACGGGAAAGCGAATCGGTTTCGCGCGTACCGGTTTTGGGATCGATTCCGTTGCTTGGTTTTCTGTTTCGCAGCACCGTTCGGGAAAAGGAGCGCAGCGAGCTTGTCATTTTCATTCGGCCGCATATCTTCTCCACGCCTGCGGAAGGGGAGCAGACGAGCAAGAAGCTGTTGGAGTCGCTTTCGAA
Source organism: Kiritimatiellia bacterium (assembly GCA_016295275.1). GTDB lineage: Bacteria > Verrucomicrobiota > Kiritimatiellia > RFP12 > UBA3636 > JAEDLN01. Next base: position 321 of record JAEDLN010000245.1, on the reverse strand, counting down.
GAATCCCGATGTCACGGGCGCTCCGGTTTCTCGCCGTCAAGGTGGGGAATCGCCGCGTGGTGGCGAGCCGCCACGGGCGTTGTAGGGCGGACGCGGCGAGGGGCGCGAGCGTAGAGCGCGCGGGAGCCAAGCATCGCGCCCTACCGCAACGGGACCGCGCAACGGAACCGAATGGCGAGGGAACACGCAACGGGACACGGGTGGTGCACGGGCGGTGCGCACGGGAGGGGCGGGCGAGGGGGTGCGAGCGGTTATTGCTTGATGAGAGGTTACTTGACAAAGTAAATGCGACTAATTCAGGGCCAAAATGCGCCATAATGT
>JAEDLN010000244.1 GCA_016295275.1 Kiritimatiellia bacterium | reverse complement strand
GGCGCGGTGCGCGGCGTGGCATCCCGTGCGCATCGCGCGGCCATTGCGCACGCGGGGTACGCATGCGGCGCATTACGCACGGCCATTACTCGGGCGGCGCGATGGGGACATCGCGCCCTACCGCCATTACGCCCGCGCATTACGCACGCGGGGTACGCATGCGACGCATTACGCACGGCGCATTACGCGGGCAATTACGCGGGGGGCGCACGCGGTGCGCGGGCGGGGTGGCGTGACGCTCCAAGCGGCTTATGCTACCATTTGACGTATGAAAAATTGTCTTGTTGTTGCTTTTCTGGTCTTTTTGCTGCCGTGCGCGTATGCCGATGAGGTAATGGTAACGGCGGATCGCGTCAATCTCCGGGCTGCTCCCAACGGCAATTCGGAGGTCATTGGGCAAGTGATGTACGAAGAGCGGCTGACGCTCAAAGGGGACCTTTCGGAGCCGTGGGTCAAGGTCGGCATACCTGCGCGGTTTCATGTTTGGATGTATTCCAAGCTGATTCGCAACGGGAAGGTTGCCGTGAATGCGGCGTTGACGCGTGCCGGGGCGGGTCTCAACTACAGTGTCGTCGGCGAGATCGAGCGCGGTACGCTCCTTGAGGAACGCGGCACGTTTGGCGATTGGACGAAGCTGGCGCCATTGCCGCAGTGTTTCGCCTACATTACGAATGGCTATGTTGCGGCCGTTTCTCCGGGCGCGCCGTCGGCGGCACCGGAAGCGCGGACGTCGGGTTCGGTTGTTGCGCCCCTTCCGGAGAAGCCGGTGGAAGTCCTTCCTCCGCCGCCGACAGCCGAGGAAGCGAAGGAGAAAAGCGGGCGGCCGGATGATGAGGGCGAAGCGGATTTGACGTTGGAGACGGAGAAAGAAGAGCCGGCGGGAGCGCCGGAGCCTGTTGGCATTCCGGCGGAAAATCCGGCGGTTGAAACGGTCCCGGTTGCACCCGCACCCGAGGCGGCCGATGAACCGAAGCCGCAGCCGCAGTTGCGGCCGCCGCGCCGCACGCTTTTTGGCGATTCCCGAAAGACGGAAGCGCCGGAAGCGGGTCGTGGCATCGTACAACAGCAGCAGACGGAGCAAGACCGGACGCCGGTCGGGCCCGGAAAGATTCCCGCCTACCGGTTGCGGACCAAGACGGAGCAAGCGCTTCCGGGCGTCTATGCCGGCGAGCTTTCTTCGACGCCGCTCGTCGGGTTGCACCCGACCCGTTTCTGTCTCGTTTCCTACGATGCCGGGCGGCGTTCGAAAATCGTCGCATACGTCTATGGAAACAGCCGTCAGCTGCAGTCCATGAAGGGCGAAACCATGACCGTTTCCGGAGCGGTATATTGGTTCAAAGAGACCGAGTTGCCGACGGTTTTTGCGCAGGATATTTTGCGCGGCAAAGCGGAGAAGTGACCTGTGAAGTTCATTCGGGCAAAACACGCCGGTTTTTGCTGGGGCGTCCGGCGCGCCGTGGAAATGGCCGAAGCCTCTGCCGCCGGGAGCGACGGCATTGTCTGGACGGACGGACCGCTGATCCACAATCGGCATGAAGTCGCCCGTCTGGCTGAGTGTCGCATCCGCGAATGCGCCGATCCGTCGGCGCTTGTTTCCGGCGATTCGATTTTGATTCGCGCGCATGGCATTCCGCCTGCCCGCAAGGCATGGCTGGAAGGACGCGGGTTGCGCGTATTGGACGCGACCTGTCCGAATGTCCGGCGCATTCATCGCATTGTGACCGAGGCGGTGGCGGCGGGCGAGTTTGTGTTCATTTTCGGCGACAAAGACCATGCCGAAGTCATCGGGATTTGCGGCTGTTGTCCCGCCGACCGTGTGGCAACGGTTTCGGTTGCCGATTCCGCGGCTGTCGATTCGCTGGACGGATTTGTCTTCCATCTTGGGGATTCCTGCGGCCGGTTGCCGCCGCCGGAGACGGCGCTTTGCCTCGTTTCGCAGACGACGCAGGAGGAGTCGCGTTTCCGGCAGTTGGCAAGTGTCGTCCAGGCGCATTGGCCTCGAACGAGGGTTGTCCGGACCATTTGCACGGCCACGCACGACAGGCAAGGCGATTTGGACGAATTGGCAGCCGTTTGCGACATTCTTGTCGTTGTCGGGTCGCCCTCCAGCGCCAATACCGGACGTTTGGCGCGGCTTGCCGCCGAACGGTGCCGGACGATTGTCGTCGATTCCGCCGACGATCTCCGTGCCAGCGATTTTTCCGGGTGCACCTGTGCCGGCATCACCGCCGGCGCATCCACGCCGGAATCCGTCCTTGTCGCCGTCGAGCGGCGGATTGCCGAATTTTGACGGTTTCGCACCGACCTTGGCGGATGCGGGGGAGATGCGGGGCGTCGCATTCTTTTCCGCCGATTGCCTTTATGATACACTGCCGCGCGGAGGCGTCCATTCGCAAACTACCATGAAAAAAACAATTGCTCCCGAAACCGTCCTTTCCTCGACCGGCAAGAAACTGAAGCTTGTCTGGCATGACGAATTCGATACAAACGGGTTGCCGGATCCGTCCAATTGGTCGTACGAAGAAGGCTATGTCCGGAATCAGGAATTGCAGTATTACACGAAGGGGCGCCGCGAAAATGCCCGTATAGCGGGAGGTCGGTTGGTATTGGAGGCGCGCATGGATTCGTATCGGCACGACGGGCAGACCGAATTGGTTTCTTCCGCCTCGATTTCGACGCGCGGCAAGCATGCGTGGAAGTACGGGCGTTTTGAGATTCGCGCCCGCATTCCATCCGGGCGCGGCACATGGCCAGCCATTTGGATGCTGGGCGAGGACGTTCCGGAGACCGGGTGGCCCCGGTGCGGCGAAATCGACATCATGGAAGCCGTCGGCATGACTCCGAATACGCATTATTTTACGCTCCACGGTCCGGGTGTTCCCGTCGTGGGCGCCGCGGCTTCGGCGAATGCATCCGCCAAGAAAAGGCTGCCGCCCGTACG
>JAEDLN010000033.1 GCA_016295275.1 Kiritimatiellia bacterium | reverse complement strand
CGCGATGCTTGGCCGCCGGGCCTCCCGGCTCGCGCCCTACCGCCATTACACCCGCAAAATTCGCACACCCATCCCCCGCCACCGCGAACCATCGCGTGCGCACCGCCCTACCGCCCGCGCCCCGTTCCCAAGTGGGCTCCTCACCCGGAAACGAAATCAAATGGCTTCTTTCTTTCAGCGCACGATGATTGAAAAACCCCGCGGATTCTTCAGAACTTCTATAGACCCGCAATTTTCATCAGATGCGGCGAGGCTGTTTACGGCAACCGTGAAACCGACTTTCTCATTGATTTCCGCCGTTGTGTAAACGCCTCTCTCGAACTTGATGCCACCAATGCTGAGTCGATCGACCACCAACTTGACCGCCTTGAGAAACCGCAATTTGCAATCGGGCGAAAAGAGGAGGGCATAAGGAATCTCGGAAGCTTCACGAACCACGAGGTCATAGTCCGAAACCGGGTAATCCGCGCCATCGGAAATTTCGGAGAAGACCAATGAGCCACCATCCAAGCGAATATGGTTCTTAACCGCCCCATCTGAGAGAATCGCCGCAGGATTCGGCAACTCAATTGTTCCGGCGACAGCAAGACGCCCACAACGCGACAGATAGAGCCGATCCAGCATCCAGGTTTCAGACGAAAGCACCTTCGCCGAGGAGTACTCGTCATTCGTTAGTCCGCTCCCGGTATTGGCGTTGTCAAGAACCAGCGTGCCGTGACGATCCGATGCCGTCTTGATGTAAATGGTGCCGGGACCTCCATATAAGCGGTTTTTCGGAAACTTCGTAGACCCATAGACTCCGGAATTGGCCGCAATTTCTCCCACAAATCCGGAGCGGAAAGCGTCATATCCTTCCGTATTCCGGACATAGATCGCGATGCGGCCGCCACCCGACCCCGGCGAATAGGTCGAACTCGTTCCGCAACAGGCATTGATCGAACCGGTCCCTGTCAACGTCCGCGCGGAAATATAGATGGATCCACCCGCCCCCACAACTGCCGTATCGGATCCAGCCGCACCCTGAACGGTCAACAAACCCGCATGAATAAAGTCGCCTGCAACCTCGATATGAATGAGACCGCCACCGCGTTGATTGTAGCCCGAACTTCCAAGATCATTCGGTTCTGTCATCGAATCGTAGACCGTTCCGTAACGAAAACTGGTCGCCTGATCCCAATACCAGCCGCCCTCGCCACCGTGCGCAACACCATATTGGTACTTTGTCTTTGTTCCTTCCTTTCCCTCCGAAGGTCCGCCACAAGACTTGTAGCCCTTTCCCCTGGCATCAAATGTAAAATTCTCCCCCGTTTCCAGATCCCCGCCAACGGACAGGAACAGTCCGACCTTGCTGCCCGAATCCGAAGTCGTGTCCTCGGAATGCGCCCACTTGCCACCTGAGAGCAAGCAGTTCCCCGTCACCGTCAGCATGCTGAAAGCGGATTCCTTCATCGTAGGAACAAGGACGACTCCCGTGTAGTCCGCAGTCTGTGTCCAGCTCATAATCGTCTTCGGTACGCCGTCCGTCGATCCATCCCAAGTGAGGTTCACGACCGATGAGCCATCCAGAACAATTTCATCCGCCGCCGTCGGTACACCTTCCGGAGACCAGTTCGTGGCGACAGAGGCGAGGGCCGCCGTTGCGCCCTCCTCTTCAGGCAATACCCCAACCCAAGTCTTCGTTTCAGCAAAAGTCGTACCTGCAAGCGAAACAACCGCAAGCGATACCGCACTGCAAATTTTTTGGATTTTCGATCCTTTCATAAGAATGTCCCCTTTTTCCCTATTGTATCAACTCAAGCATCCGAAAACAACGCCGAAGAACAACAAGCCCATCCCCCATCTGTTTTGTGTATGTCATCGCCGCGCCCCTACCCCCCGCTCCGTCGCCGCGCGCCCCGTGGTCCGGTCCCGTCGCATCGCCCCGTCGCATCGCCCCGCACACCCGCGCCCCGTCGCCCGCCCGTGCATCCCCGCTCGTGTCCCGTTGCCGCGCATCCCCGCCGTTTTCTCCATCAAGCGACCCTCGCGGCGGTCATGTGGCGAATATTCCGTTTTTTTGATACGCTTTACCCAATCGTTTCTTCTCCCTGTTTTTACATCTTTTTCACATGTATGCAATTTTAATTGCTTCCTTTGCAAGCATTGCCACGTTTTTCGCCCTTTTTCTCTCCGAAACCTCCAACTGGGGATGGGCCGTTTTCTTTGCCGTCATCGGCTTTATCGCCTCAATGTCAATCGTCGGTTTTGTGATCCGCAAAAAGGTGAATCGCATCATGTCGGATATCCAGTTCGACATCCAGACGGAACAAAAACGTCTTTCGCGAAAAGTGGAACAATTCCGCAACAAACCCTACGGCGATCCCCATCTGCTCCAGAAACAACTGATGGACGAACAGAAAAACATGCTCCGGAAGGCATTGGTCATGACCGAGGGGCTGGACCGCTTTGTCAACTGGATTCCCCTTTTCCGGCGCCAAATCAATACAACGCGCTTGCAATTCCTCTATCAGCTCGGCGATTTCAAAAAGGTCGATGCGCTCTTGCCGAAATGCCTCATCATCGACCCCATGACCGCATCCCTTAAAATCGCCCGCCAATTCGCCAACCAGGCCAGTCTGGACGATATCAAAAAGAGCTTCGATGCAGCCCGTCGCCGCGCCCGCTACGACCAAGGGCTCGTGCTCTACTCTCTGATGGCCTGGATTTACGTCCAAAACCAGAAAATCGACGAGGCCATCGCCGTGCTCGAGCTCGCCAAGAAAAACAACCACGTCGACGATGAAGGTCCCGGATCCACCATCAAACGGAATCTGGACGCTTTGCGGAACAACCGCATCAAGCAATTCAACAACAGCGGTCTCGGCGACCAGTGGTACGTCCTTCAACTCGAACAGCCCAAAATTCGCTACGAGCGCCAAACCCGCCCACCCCGCTACGGACGTTTCTAAACTCGATTTTCCGTACGGCAAACCTCCCTACAAGGCAGGATCGCATGAGTTTTTTGTCTTCGCAATACTTTCCTCCTTTCGACAAGCTGACGCCGGAATTGGCGTTGCAGGAAATCCCTAGGCTTATTGCCGATACCGAACGGCGCGTCACGGAACTCGAAAGCACCTGCACCCCAACCTGGGAAGGACGTATTGCCGCACTGACGGATGTTACGCACCCCCTCGGATACGCCTGGGGTCTCGTTTCCCATCTGCACGGAACCTGCAATTTCCCCGCTTGGCGCCAAGTCATCGAACAGCTGCAGCCGCAAATCGTCACGCTCTTCTTGCGCATCGGCCAATCCGAGCCGCTCTATGCCGCTCTCCGGACCCTGCACGACACCCCGGCTACCTGGGACGCGCTCTCCGAAGGACAGCGCCGTGTCGTCGAGGCGGAACTGCGCAATGCGCGCGATTCCGGTATCGCCCTCCAGGGCGAAGAACGTACCCGTTTCTCCGAAATCGTCACCCGCCTCTCCGAGCTCGGAACCCGCTTCTCCAACAATACGCTCGATGCCACAAAGGCCTTCTCTCTCCTCTTGACGACACCTGCGGAAGTCGACGGACTTCCACACAATATCCTCCGCATCTGTGCCGACGCCGCCCGCGCCCTCGGCCACACCGAGGCAACCGCCGAAAACGGTCCCTGGGCGATTACGCTCGAGGTTGCCGTCTACGGTCCGTTCTTGAAATTCAGCAACCGCCGGGATCTGCGCGAACGCGTCTACCGCGCCCGTGCGACACGCGCCTGCTCCGGGACGTTCGACAATACGCCGCTGCTGACGGAAATTCTCGATCTCCGCAGAGAAGAGGCAACGCTTCTGGGCTTCGCAACCTACGCCGATCTTGTCCTCGATTCCCGAATGGCCAAATCTCCCGCGAAGGTTCTCTCCCTCCTGGAACAAATCGGCGGTCCCGCCCTCGTGAAAGCCCGCAAAGAGCTCGAGGCCCTTCGCGCATTCGCCGCACAAAACGGCCAGTCCGAGCCGCTGCAGCCTTGGGATGTCGCCTACTGGTCGCGCCGCGAAATGGAGGCCCTCTACGGATTTTCCTCCGAAACGATTCGTCCTTACCTGCCTTTTTCCGCCGTGCTGGACGGCTTGTTCCGCCTCGCGCAAGACCTTTTCGGCATCGCAATCGAGGCCGCCGACGGTCTGGCCCCCGTCTGGCACCCGGATGTCCGCCTCTTCCGCGTCCGGAATAACGGCGGAGACCCGATCGCCTATTTCTATCTGGACCCCTATTCGCGCCCCGAATCCAAAAGCGGCGGCGCATGGATGGATTCCTTCCGGTCCCGCCAACGCAAGGCCGACGGCTCCGTGCAGCTCCCACTGGCACTCCTCTGTTGCAACCAAACGCCGCCTTCCGCCGATCGCCCCTCGCTGATGACGCTCGGCGAAGTAGATACGCTTTTCCACGAATTCGGTCACGCGTTGCAGGCCATGCTGACCACGATCGATTTCCCGGAGGCCTCCGGCATCAACAACATCGAATGGGACGCCGTCGAACTCGCCAGCCAATTCATGGAAAACTGGTGTACGCACTCCGGAACGCTCCGATCCATTTCCCGACATTTCGAATCCGGCGAACCGATCCCCGACGAACTCCTCGACCGTATTCGCGAAACGAATACGTACGGTCAGGGTCTCGGTACGATCCGGCAACTGTCGTTCGGCCTTATGGATATGCTCCTGCATACCGAGGTGCCTTCCCCACGGCTCCCCGACGCATTCGCCGCCGAAGCCGAAGCCGAAAATCGCTACCGCCTCATTCCCGGTGTCGATGGCGAACACATGCTCGCTACTTTCACCCATATCTTCTCTGGCGGATATGCCGCCGGATATTATAGCTATATGTGGGCGGATATCCTTGCGCATGACGCTTTCGCCGCTTTCGAAGAGGCCGGTCTCGATAATCCGGAAGCCCGCCGTGAAACCGGCCGCCGATATGCCGCGACGATTCTCGGCCTCGGCGGCGCTCGCGCCCCAAGCGACGTATATCGCGATTTCAGAGGACGCGATCCTTCGCCCGAGGCCCTCCTTCGCCATAAAGGACTTCTCTAGGTTTCTTCCGCTTCAGCCATGCGTTCAAAATCGATTCAGGAACAGGACGAGTCATTCCGGAGAGCTCTTCGCGCCATTCCGGTGCAGAATCCGAATGCCATCGTCAGCGAATCCGAAAGCGATCCCGGAACCATCGAAATCGGCGTCCGGCTGACCTACCGGAATCCGATCTCCAAACTCCTCCACCGCCTCCTGAATACCGCCGATGTCAAGTTCTTCAAACTCGATCGCGTGGGAACCGCCGTCTATCGCTCGATCGACGGCAAAACGTGCTTCGAACAACTGATCGATGCGTTCGCACAATCGGAAAAACTGACCTTCTTCGAAGCGCGCGCGCTTCTCGGTTCCTATTTCCAGACGTTGACAAGCGCCGGCATCATCGTCGCCACAATGCCGAAAAATCCTCGGCCCTAACCACGAAAACCTGAGATGCTCCGTTTTCTTCAATCGTCGAGCCGCTTCCTGGCCGTCCATGCCTCGGGATTCGTCATCCTGGTCGCCGCTTTCTCCCTCTTCCGCCCCCATATCTTCGATTGGGTTCGCGGCCATACGCAGACAGGCATCCTCGGCTTGATCATGCTGACGATGGGCCTTACGCTTTCCGCAAACGACTTTCGCATTCTGGCCAAACGGCCCGTCGATATCTTGATCGGAGCTTGCGCCCAGTTTTTCATTATGCCGATCGTGGCATACGTGCTAATTCGCGTCTTTCGACTCGAACCGGCCCTCGCAATCGGCATCTTGCTCGTCGGCTCCTGCCCGGGTGGCGTTTCCAGCAATATCATGTCCTACCTCTGCAAGGGCGATGTCGCTTACTCTATCGGAATGACATGCACGTCAACCCTCCTCGCCCCCGTCTTGACCCCCTTGCTCGTCAAACTGACAGCCGGCGCAATCATCGATATCGACGCCAAGGCAATGTTCCTGAATATCCTGGTCGTGACGGTACTGCCCATCTCCGTCGGCGTTCTCTTGAACCACCTCTATTCTGCACGCCGCTGCTTCCCGGTCATCCAATCCCTTATGCCCGGACTGAGCGTCATCTGCCTCGCTTGCATCGTCGGCGGCGTTCTTTCGACCGTTCACGACGATCTCGTGCGAGGCGGTTTCAAACTCTTTCAACATACGTTTGCCGTCGTTTTCTGCCATAACGCGCTCGGCTACCTGCTCGGTTGGCTGACCGGCAGGGCCGCTCGCTTCTCCATCGCCAAAAAACGCACGCTCGCCATCGAGGTCGGTATGCAAAACGCCGGCCTCGGTACCGTACTGGCATCCACATTCTTTACCTCCCAACCCCTCGCCGTTCTTCCATGCGCCATCAGCTGCGCTTGGCACAGCATCAGCGGAACGATCCTCGCCGGACTCTTTTCGCGTTGGGATAAAAACCGGCGCGAATCGTGAACCCGATTCCCCGTTTCAACGATTCTTCCAACAAAAGAAATTGCCATGAAGGAACTTTCATCCTACGTCCGGACCATTCCCGATTTTCCGATTCCGGGTATCATGTTCCGCGATATCACCGGTATCCTCGATTCCGCAGAAGGCTTTGCCTTCTCCATCGACGAACTCGCCAAACGCGCGGAAAAATTGCAGTTCGACCTCGTCGCCGGCATCGAATCGCGCGGTTTCATCTTCGCCGCTCCGCTTGCCCTCCGGTTCCAAAAGCCCTTTATCCCCTTTCGCAAAAAGGGAAAACTCCCCGGCAAGACCATCCAGCAGGAATTCAAACTCGAATACGGAAGCTCCATCCTCGAGGTGAACGAAAATGCCGTCCGTCCGGGACAGCGCGTCCTGATCGTCGACGATCTGATCGCTACCGGCGGCAGCGCAAAAGCAGGACAGGCCCTTGTGGAACGCCTCGGCGGAACCGTAGCCGGATTCCTTTTCGTAATCGAACTGCCCTCCGCCAAGGGACGCGACGCTCTCGCGCCTTTCCCCGTCGAAAGCCTGATCTCCTTCGAAGGCGACTGATCAACCGCCTCCCCTCCCCTCTTCCAACCGCAGCCTCGCGGTCGGTTCTCTCCCGTTTCTTTTCACCCGTATTCTAGCCTGACATGAGCAAATTCAACGAATCGAGCGGATCCTTTTCCAAAAAACTGGATTCCATTTTCGGACTTACGAAAAACAATACTTCGGTCCGCACGGAAATTTTGGGCGGTCTCTCCACATTCCTGCTGACGTCCTATATCCTGGCGGTCAATCCCAACATCCTAGGCAATTGCCCTGGCATGCCGAAGGGAGGAATCTTTGTGGCAACGGCCCTGATCGCCGCACTCGGCACATTCCTCATGGGCCTGCTCGCCAACTACCCGCTTGCGATAGCCCCGGGTATGGGCTTGAACGCCTTCTTCGCCTTTTCCGTCGTTCTCGGAATGGGCTTCTCTTGGCAGTTCGCCCTCTTCGCCGTCTTCGTGGAAGGCATAATCTTCCTGCTCATGTCCGTCAGCTCCATCCGGGAAAAGCTCTTCGATACGATCCCGCTCACCATCAAACGGGCCACCGGAGCCGGTATCGGCCTCTTTATCGCTTTTATCGGTCTCCAAAACGCCCATATCATCCAAGGCAATCCCGCTACCTTGCTCTCGATGATCAATTTCAAGGTCTCCGCCTTTTCCTCCATCGGAATGAGCGCGATTCTGACCATCGTCGGCGTTCTGATTACCGGCATTCTTCTCGGTTTGAGAGTTCGCGCCAGCATCCTTCTCGGTATTTTCCTGACCTGGGGTATCGGCATCATTTGCGAACTCGCCGGCCTCTATGTGCCGGATCCGAGCGTAAAATGCTTCTCCGTCATTCCGGCCGTCGACCAGCTGACATCCGGATTGTCTGATTCTTTCCGCGAATTCGGCAGCCTCTTCGGACAGGCGTTTAATGTCGAAAACTTCTCGCATACCGTAGACGGAAAGATCGTCCAACATGGCGTCTCCGCCATCTGCTCGCTGAGCTTCGTCACCATCCTCCTGACCTTCCTCTTTACCGATCTGTTCGATACCATCGGTACGCTTTCCAGCGTCGCCGTCAGCACGAAAATGCTCGATAAAAACGGCCGCCTCGCCAATGTCCGCGGCGCATTCATGGCCGATGCCGTCTCTACCAGCGTCGGCGCCGTTTTCGGAACCTCCACGGCAACGACCTTCGTCGAATCCCTCGGCGGCATCTCCGTCGGCGCCCGTACCGGATTGGCCGCCTATGTCTATTCCATCTTGATGCTTCTCGCACTTGTCTTGGCGCCGATCTTCATCGCCGTTCCGTCTTTCGCGACGGCGCCCGCCCTGATCATCGTCGGCTTTATGATGATGCGTTCCATCGCCAATATCGATTGGACGAATGTCACGGAATCTCTTCCGGCTTTCCTGACCATCGTCGCCATGCCGCTCTGCTACTCCATTTCGGAAGGCATCTTCTGGGGCATCATTTCCTACACCGTCCTCAACCTCCTCACCGGCCGGAAAAACGCCTCGAAGGTTTCCGTTACGATGGTCATCCTTACCATCCTGTTCATCTTCCACTACTTCATTGGCTGAGATTGCCGCCCGTGAAGCCATCGGCTTCAAAATGGCGCCGGATCCACCCCGGCGCCATTTCGGCAATGCCGCCCCATGGACAGAGCCTCTTGTTTTTGAGAGAATGTCCATCGTCAAAAACCCTTGAGGAAAATCCGAGTGAACGAACCGATTAAAGATCTTTCCCTCCTCCTGGAACAAACCACTTTTATTCCGGATATCAAATCCACCGATAAAGCAAGCGTCCTTGCCGAACTTGCCGATACGGCCGTGTCCTGCGGAATCGTCTCCGCCGAAAACCGGAACGCAATCCTGGACGCGCTCGTCGAACGCGAGAAAAAAATGTCGACCGGAATGCAATACGGAATCGCCATTCCACACGCAAAGACCGATCTGGTCGATCGGCTCGTCACCATGATCGCCATCTCCCGGGAAGGCGTCCCCTTCGAAACGCTCGACGGCGAACCGGCCAATATCTTCATCACGACGCTTTCGCCGCCCTCCGACGCCAATTCCCATATCCGCTTCCTTGCGGTCGTTACCCGGCAACTCGCCAATCGCCGCGTTCGCGAAAACGTCTTGGCCGCCCAATCGCGCGAAGACTTGATTGCGGCACTGATGCCTGCGGAGCCTGTGGTCGGCTAATCGCCCAGCACTCCGCCGATCGTGCCTCCTTTCTCAATCGCCGGGGAAATTTTCCCCGGCTTTTTCTTTTCTCCCCCCATCCCTTATCTCGCTTTTCCCTATGGCCGGCGAATACGCAATTACTCTTGCCAATCTCACCAAACAGCATAACCTGAAAACCGTGCTGGAAGACGTGAATCTGTCCTTCTTCCATGGTGCCCATATCGGCGTCATCGGTGTCAATGGCTCCGGAAAATCCTCTTTGCTCAAAATCCTCGCCGGCGTCGATCGCGACTACATGGGCGAATGCCGCATCCTCCCCGGAACCAAGGTCGGATATCTCCCGCAGGAGCCGGAGCTCGATCCTGAACTCACCGTCGAGGAAATCGTGCGCCAGGGCGTCGCCGACCAACAGGCGAAACTCGATCGGTACGATGAAATCTGCGGCCTCCTCAGCGAGGTCACAGACGATGACGAACTCGATAAGATCAACCGCGAAATGGGCCGGCTCCAAGATGAAATCGATGCCGCCGGACTCTGGGAGCTCGACCACCATATCGAAATGGCAATGGAAGCGCTCCGCCTCCCGCCTCCCGATGCGAAAATCGCACCGCTCTCCGGTGGCGAACGCCGCCGCGTCGCTCTCGCCCGTCTGCTCCTGTCCAATCCCGATATCCTCCTGCTCGACGAACCGACAAACCACCTCGACGCCGAATGCGTCGCTTGGCTGGAATCCTATCTGAAAAGCTTCAAAGGAACCTTGATCGTCGTTACCCACGACCGGTACTTCCTCTCCAATGTCACAGAATGGATTCTCGAACTGGACGGCGGCCATACCTATCCCTACAAGGGCAACTACGAGGCTTGGCTCGAACAAAAGCAGGCCATGATGGAACGGCTCCAGAAACAGGCCGATTCCCGCCGGAAACTCCTGGAAGACGAACTGCGCTGGGTGCATACGAGCCCCTCCGGCAGACATGCCAAAAACCAAGCCCGTATCAAACGATACGAGGAACTCGCCGCCCAACAAATCGATACGCGGGAGGATGAACTGCGAATCCGCATTCCGCCGGGTCCCCGACTGGGCGATCTGGTCGTCCGCGCACGAAACCTCAAAATGGGATTCGGAAACAAACTCCTCTTTGAAAATCTCGACTTCGATCTTCCGCGCGGCGGAATCGTCGGCGTAATCGGAGGCAACGGCGCCGGTAAAACGACGCTTTTCAAACTCTTGACCGGAAAACTCCAGCCGCTGGAAGGATCGCTGGAAATCGGTTCCACCGTCGAACTTTCCTATGTCGATCAGCTTCGCGACGAACTCGATCCGAATCAGACCGTCTACGAGGAAATCACCGGCGGAACGGAATTCGTTTCCCTCGCCGGCAAACAGATGATGAACGGACGCGCCTATTGCTCCCGATTCAACTTCAAAGGCGTCGATCAGCAGAAAAAGGTCGGAATGCTCTCCGGCGGCGAACGGAACCGCGTCCATCTCGCCAAACTCCTTCGCTCCGGCGGAAATCTCCTGCTCCTCGACGAACCGACAAACGACCTCGATGTCGCAACGCTCCGCTCGCTGGAAGAAGGTCTCCAAGACTTCGGAGGCTGCGTCATGGTCGTCTCCCACGATCGATACTTCCTCGATCGTATCGCAACCCATATCCTCGCCTTCGAAGGCGATTCGCACGTCACTTGGTTCGAAGGCTCGTACTCCGAATACCACGAAGATCGCCGCCGCCGATTCGGCGATGCCGCCGATAAACCCGTTCGCGTCCGTTTCCGCCCGATTGGTTGATGCCACCCCATCATTACCCGCCTTTTGCCATGGATCTTCTTTCGATTGCCAGTCAGACACGCTCCGCCGCAGGTATGCTCGCCCGTACGACGCCGGAAACCCGCAACGCCGCCCTCGCGACAATGGCAGACGCTCTTGCCGCACGCGCCGACGAGATTCGCGCCGCCAATGAACAGGATCTCGCCGCGGCCCGCCAGGAGGGCCTCGCGGCACCGCTCCTCCATCGGCTCTCGCTCGATGACAAAAAAATCACCGGACTCGTCTCGGGCCTCCGCTCGCTGCAAAGTCTTCCGGACCCCATCGGACAAATCAGCGTCCGGACCGAGCTTTCGCCCGGTCTCGTTCTCGAACGCATCTCATGCCCGCTCGGTGTCATCGGTATCGTCTTCGAATCCCGCCCCGATGCCTTCGTGCAAATCGCATCCCTTTGCCTGAAAAGCGGAAACGCTTGCCTCCTCAAAGGCGGTCGCGAAGCCCTGCAAACCAACCGGAAATTGCGCGATGTCCTCCTCGATGCCACGGCGTCTGTCGGCATCCCACGTACCTGGATGGCGTTGCTCGAAAGCCGCGACGAGGTTCAGGGCATGCTCTCTCTCGACCGCTATATCGATCTGATCATCCCGCGCGGATCCAACGAATTCGTTCGACAAATCCAAGCCTCCACCCATATCCCCGTCCTTGGACACTCCGCCGGTATCTGCCACCTCTACGTGGACGCCGATGCCGATGCGGAAATGGCTGTTCGTATCGCCGTCGATGCGAAAACCCAAGCCCCCGCTACCTGCAATAGCATCGAAACGCTTCTCGTCCATTCCGAAATCGCGCCTGCATTCCTCCCCGCGCTCAAAACCGCAATGGACGCCCGCTCCGTACGACTCCTCGGCGATGACCGGACCCGGACCGTCATCCCATGCGACGCCGCCACCGAAAGCGACTGGGATACGGAATACCTCGATACCATTCTCTCCGTCAAAATCGTCGATTCCGCCGATGAGGCCGTGCGCCATATCAACCGTCACGGTTCCCGCCACACCGATGCCATCGTCACCGAAAACAAATCCACCGCCGAAACATTCCTCGCCGCCGTCGATTCCGCCGACGTCTTCTGGAACTGCTCGACCCGATTCGCCGACGGATACCGCTTCGGACTCGGGGCCGAAATCGGAATCTCGACCGGCAAAATCCATGCGCGCGGACCCGTGGGGCTCGAAGGAATCATGACCTACAAATGGCTCCTTCGCGGTCACGGCGAAACCGTCGCTCCGTTCGCCGACGGATCGGCCTCCTTTACCCATCGCCCCCTCCCGCTCTAACCGCTTCTCCGCCATGCGAAACCAAGCCTTTGCCTATATCAAACCTCATGCCATGGGTTCGCAAGCCGTCGTGTCGGCGATCGGAACCATCTTCGAAAATGCCGGCGTGCGCGTCTCCGGAATGCGCCGGATCGATGCCGCCGAATTGATGCAAAAGGACTATTTCGATCGCCAAAACGGAATGACGGCACGGTTCAGCCTCCTCGACGACCCTCTGGATTTCGCGCCGTACGCTCAACCGTTTGCAGACGCATTCGGCGAAGACTGGAATGCCGTCTGCGCCGAAAACCGCTTCATCCCATCCGGTCGCGCCGCGAACAAACTGAACCTCGATCCGGACGATCTTCTGCTCTATTGGTGCTTTGCCGGATCGATCCAATTCGCAGACGGTCTCTTCATCGGTCGCTTCGATCTGGACGAACTCGAGGAACGGATCCATCCGAAGGACGAGGCGTGCGATTGCGGACACCACGACCACGGCCACGACTGCCACGGCCACGACTGCCATTGCCACCGCCACCATCCGCTCAAGCCCGTCTACGTCGTCAACGGTTTCTATCCCGCACAGCGACAGCCGTACCGGAATCCCGCCGGCGCCGGCGTGCAAACCTTTCTCCTCGATTTCGATTGCGATTGGTCCGAATTCAACGATGTCATTATCGGTGACGAAGATCCCGCCGGTGCCCTCGAAGAAAGTATTCGCGGCTTCCTGTACGACCGGAGCAATGCCCTCAACTTCCGAATCGATCGTTTCGACAATATCCTGTATGCCTCCAAATCCCCCTTCGAAGCGCTCTGCGACAAATATTGCTGGGACGCTCCCCGAAAGACCGATCCGCTTTGGAAACTGCTTTCCGATGCAAAGGCATACCCGATGCGAAAACTCGGTCCCGCTCTCCTGAACTTGAGAAATGACGAGGCCTTCTGCGCCTCCGTTCTCGGTCTCGATTCGCAACAGACGCTCGAGCCGCTCCTGAAGGCCCTCGATACAAGCGACAAATAGCTATGACCGCTACAAGCAACGAAACCGACGAAACGCTTCAAAGCAAGATCGAACGGCTCGGTATTCTTTGCAGACAAAAGAACCTGCGGATCGGAACCGCCGAATCCTGCACGGGCGGACTTCTCGCCGCCGCCCTTACCGGCGTCTCCGGAGCCTCCGGCTGGTTCATGGGCGGTGTCGTATCCTACGCCCTTTCCGTCAAAGAAAGCCTCCTCGGCGTGAACCATGACGTCCTCGCCGCAAACGGCCCCGTCTCCGCCCCCGTCGCAGAGGCCATGGCACGCGGCGCCTTGCACGCCATCGGGTGCGAACTCGCTCTCTCCATCACCGGCCAGGCAGGACCCGAACCCGACGGCCTTAGCCCCGAACCGATCGGTACCATCTATTTCGGATGGGCCGATGCTTCCGGTTCCGGATTCGAACGTTGCTCCTTCCCCGGAAACCGCGCCGCAGTCCGCAATGCCGCCGTCCGAAAGTCCGTCGATCTCCTCCTCGAACGCCTCTCTTCCCCGCCAAGCCGGTAACGTTAACCTCTTCGCTTGATCGTGAAAGCCCGCACAAAAGGCTTCTTGGCCGCCGTTCTTTCGGCCGCCTCCTACGGAACCAATCCCATCTGGGGAAAATACCTCTACGAATACGGTCTCACGACCCATACCGTGCTCGTATTCCGCTTCTTCGCCGCCATCCTCCTGCTCGGTGCTTATCTGCTCTGGAAACGCCAGCCCGTCACCCTGTCGAAACGAGATGGCGTCACCTTGCTCTCGCTCGGCGCCTTGTTCGCCGCGTCCTCCCTCTCGCTCTACGGCGCCTTTGCCAAAATGGATGCCGGCCTCGCTTGTACCATCCTCTTCGTCTATCCGATCATGGTCGCCGGATTGATGACGCTTTTCTTCCGCGAAAAACCGTCCCGCGCCATCTGGCTCGCTCTCGCCGTCACGGCCGTAGGACTCCTTTTGCTCTCCTCGCCGGGTGAGGCCGCCGTTTTCTCTTGGAACGGCTTTTGGCTCTCGATTCTCTCCGCCTTTACCTACGCCGTCTATATCATCATCGTCAATCAATCGGGAATCGGTCGCCTTCCTCCTATCCAATTGACGTTCTTCGCAATGCTTCCCTGCATTTGCTGCCTCATCCTGCACAGCCTTCTCCTCAATACCCCGGAAACCGCTGTCAGCTGGCTCCTCCCCTCTCCCGTTTGCTACGCGTTGGCCCTCTGCAACGGCATCTTTTCCACCATCATGCCGCTTCTTGCCCTCGCT
>JAEDLN010000243.1 GCA_016295275.1 Kiritimatiellia bacterium | reverse complement strand
TCCCGACCCCGTCGCTTTGGCGCGGTAATGCCGCGCCACCGCCCGCCGGGGCTCCCGGCCGCCGCGCTACTGGCTGTCGGCCCTGCCGACCCCCATGCAATAAAGCAATAGTTATGAAAATTTCCTGTTACGGCGATCCCATTCTTCGCAAAAAGGCCATTCCGGTTGCCGAAATCACACCGGAGATCAAAGAACTTGCCAAAGAGATGCTGCAGACGATGTACGAGGCGGATGGCGTCGGATTGGCCGCCGAGCAGATCGGACGCACGGAGGCCATTTGCGTCATTGACGTACCGGCCGAATCGCAAGGTGCGGAATATGTCGCGCTGCAGGCCGGCATTCGGATGCCGATGGTACTGATCAATCCGATGGTAAGCGAATTGGAAGGGACGCAACGCGGCTCGGAAGGATGTCTGAGCTTTCCGAAGATTTTCGCACCGGTCACACGCGCGCTCTCCTGCCGGGTCGATTACATGGGACTCGACGGCAAGCACTACTCGGTAAAAACCTATGGTTTGCTGGCGCGCGCGGTGCAGCACGAAGTCGATCATTTGAATGGCATCGTCTTCGTCGATCATTTTTCCGCCACGCAATCGCTTGTTTTCAAGGGTCGTCTCGCCAAACTGGCTCGTGCCAGCCGGGGTGGAGAGCCGCCACGGGCAGGTGGCGAGCCGCCGCAGCCAAGCGGGGAACCCCCGCGGGCAGGTGGCGAGCCCCCACAGCCGCAGCACGGAGAGGGGCGGTAGCCATGAAGACGGTCACCGGAGGGATGCGCACCGGGAGAGCGCCATCGGCGGATCCCGATGAGAACGAGCTGGCGGATTTGGCGGAGCTCTTCAAGGTCTTTGGCGATTCGACCCGGATTCGGATTTTGTTTGCCCTCTTTTCGAGCGATCGGTGCGTCGGAGAATTGGCGGAAGAGCTGCGCATGACGCAATCGGCCATTTCGCACCAGTTGCGGATCTTGAAGCAGGCGCATCTGATCCGGTCGCAGCGAATCGGCCGTCGCGTCGTCTATTCGCTGGCGGATGCGCATGTCCGGACGATGATCGACCAAGGTCTCCAGCATATCGAGGAGTGATCTTCCGGATCTTCCCGGTGTTTCCGGATCTTTCCGGCTTTGTTTCTTCCGTTCTTTTTTTTTCTGCCGTATCCGTCCAGCCGCTTTTTTTTCCGCGATGAGTACAACCGTAGCCGGTGCGTCGGAGCCTGCCTCTCCGATTCCTCCGAAAAGCAAGTCCCTGTTCGAGAAATGGATCGGCTCGTGGCGACTGCAGCGCGAGCTGTTCGACTTTTACATGCCGATTGCCATTGCATCGGCATCGCAGTCGCTCACCTACCCGCTGGTCAGCAGCATTGTTTCGCACGGGTGCCATCTGCCGCTGGAGAGCGGCGGATTCGACGGGGCGCTGGAATTTGCCGCCTTTTCGCAGGGACAGGCCCTCATGTTTCTGCTGGGAGCGCTCGGAATCGGACTCGGCACGAGCGGCATGGTCTTTGCGAAATCGCGCACGGGACAGCGCAATTACGAACGGCTCACCTCGATTCTGACCGTCATTACGGCGGTGCTCCAGATTCTCTGCTGCGTACCGCCGTTCGACCGGCTTGTCTTCGGCACCATTCTCGGCCTGTCGCCGGAATTGCTGGAGATTTCGCGCAACACGACGCTGTTGAGCGTGCCGATGCAGTGGATGTTCTATTCGCGCTCCAAATATCTGCCGGCGCTCTATCTGGCGAAAAAGAGCAATTTGGCGAATCGGGCGACGCTGTACCGGATCGGACTGACCGCGCTCCTGAGTCCCGTCTTCAATTTCTTCGGGTTGGTCGGCTATGTCTGGGGCGCCGTGGCGATGACGGCGGGCGTCTGGATGGAGCTGGCCCTTACGCGGACCTATTCCAAGCCGCTGCGGGAAGCGCTGGAAGATGCGCCGGAGCTGGAAAAGGCGAGCGTCATGCGCCAATTCCTGTTCATGCTGCCGCTATCCTTCGGCGGCATCTTGCTCTCGATGACCGGCTTTCTCATTGCCATCTTTCTGGCAAAGGCGCCCGATCCGACGGTCGCTTTGTCCATCCACTACATTCTGATGGGCTTCATCAATCCGTTCGGCTTTGCCGCCTTGCGGACATCGACGGTGACGATTTGTTTCCCGCCGGAAAAGTACGGACGGCGGCCGGTGACGGTCTTTTCGCTGTTGGTCGGATTGGCTTGCTGCAGTTTTTCGTTTTTCATGCAGATTCCGGCTCTTTCCCGCTGGTATTTCGGCAGTGTCCAGAATCTGTCGCCGGAGCTGGTGAAGCTGGCGACGTTCGCGGCGCTTGTCGTGGCGCCGATACCGGTCGTGCAGGCGTTGCGCGGCAATGCGGAGGGGCTGGCGGCAAATCGCCGCCGCCCGAATGCGATCATGGCGAGCCAGGCGGTCTTTTTGTCGGTGTTGGCGATTTCGCTCTTTACGCTGACGACCTGTCCGCATTTGGTTCCCGGCTATCTGATCGGCGCCGTCTCGCTGTTTCTCAGCATGATCGGCGCGACGCTGACGCTGTATGTGGCGCTGATAGCGAACGATCTTGCGGATCAGTACCATATCGCCGCAAACGAGCATAGCCGCGGCGCCCCGACAGGCGTGCGCTTCTAGCGCGGTGGCGGTGGCGGTGGCGAGCCGCCACGGGCGATGGCGCGGCGGTGGCGAGCCGCCACGGGCGGTGACGCGGCGTTACCGCGCCAAAGCGTGTACGCACCGCCCGTGCGACTTGGCATCCCGCAATATTCGCGTGTCCCGTGGTGCGGTCCCGTTGCGTGCGCACATCTCGTGCGGCTTGGCGGTAGGGCGCGATGCTTGGCCGCCGGGCCTCCCGGCTCGCGCCGCCGCGCCATCGGCGCGGTGCGCGGCATGGCATCGGGCGCCCCGTGGGGCGCTGGGGTGACCGGACGCCGCGCCCTGCGCGGCTATAGGGG
>JAEDLN010000242.1 GCA_016295275.1 Kiritimatiellia bacterium | reverse complement strand
GATGGGGACATCGCGCCCTACCGCCATTACCCACGCAAAATTCGCACGCCATTACACACCGCGCATTACCCAGGCGATGGTCGGCCGCCGGGCCTCCCGGCTCGCGCCCTACCGCCATGCCGCACGCGGGGTGCGCACGACCCACGGGGCACGCGCATTACCCGACGCCATGCCGCACGCGCATTGCCCGTGGCGGCTCGCCACCCCGGGCGGCGCGAGCCGGGAGGTTCGGTGGCCATGGGGGCTACAAACCGTTGAATTGCCAGCCGAAGTCGTTGTGATAGATCATGTTGCGGGTCATTCCGCCGTCAATGCAGATATTTTCGCCTGTTATGAAGCCCGCTTTGTCGGATGCGAGATAAAGAACCATGTTGGCAATATCCATGGGCGTACCGACACGTCCGGCAAAGTGTTGCGTCGCATCGGGGCCTTCGTATTGCCGAAAGGAGGTATCAATCCATCCGGGAGAGATGGAATTGACGCGGACCTTTCCCGCAAAACTGGCGGCGAGCGCGTGTGTGAGTGCGGCTATTCCGCCTTTTGCCGCCGTGTAGCTCTCCGATTGCGGTTGACTCATTCGATCGCGGGAGGAGGAAATGTTGATGATGGACGCTCCCGGCGCGAAGTGGTTTTGGAACAGTTTGGCAAGGTAGAACGGAGCGACGACGCCAACGGCTTGGGCGTATGCAAATTCCTCATACGAGCAATCGGCAATTCCTTTGAACAGCGGCAAAGCATTATTGACAAGAACATCGACATGCCCATTTTGGGCGATGACATCCGATGAAAAGCGTTCCAACGTTGCTTTGTCTGCGAGATCGCCCACGAACCAAGGTCCTTGCCGGATATCGATGACCGCAACCTTTGCGCCTTCCCGTCGAAAGCATTCGACGCAGCATTTTCCGATGCCTTGAGCCCCGCCCGTAATGACGACGACCTTGTCTTTGAAGATCATTTCATCCATTCCTTCCCGGCTGAAAATGCCTTGGCCACAATGTCTCCCATGACACGATAGGTATGCGAGCAGGTGTCAAAGCAGATCGGTTTCATCTTTGCGGCATCCGGCTTTCCGTCCGTGAGAGCCTCTTCCTCCACCGCGCAGTTGACAATTTTGCCGACCACATTGCAGTTTTCTGCATTCATCGAGACGAGTTTGCATTCCAAAACGAGCGGAAGTTCGTTGATGACAGGCGCATCGACAAATTCGCTTTTGACAAGCGTGAATCCGCTCTTGGCGACTTTGTCGGGCGTTTGGTTGCCGCTAGCGATTCCCAGATAGTCGCATCGACTCGCGGTTTCGACGGTTCCGAAAGCAACGGTGAACGCCTTTTTTGCGGCGATGTTCGCCCATGTTTTGTGCGAGGTATCGATACAGATTGTGATTTCGTCCTCTAGGGTGATTCCGCCCCATGCGGCATTCATGACGTTCGGGGTTCCGTCCTCGCCGTAGGTAGCAATCATCAAGACAGGCATTGGGAACATCCAGTTTTTGTTTCCGAAATTCTTTTTCATGGAATCATCTCCTTTAGATCGATCCGGTCATTTGCGATCTTTGCTTTGCATCGGTTCATCTTGAAGAAAACGGGGGGTATTTCCGAGTGCAACAGCAATAGGGGAATCTTGCCATAGATGGAGCAAAAACGCAAAAACCGGTTTTCTTGTTTTAAGGTATCGAGAGGGCGCGGGATGTCAAGGTGCGCGGCGGTGGCGAGCCGCCACAGGCAAAAGGCGCGAGGCGCGAGCCGGGGGCGGCCAAGCATCGCGTCCTACCGCAACGGGACACGAGCGTGGAGCACGCGATGGGGCGGAAGGGAGGTAGGCGGGGAAATGGGGCGTAATGGCGGTAGGGCGCGATGTCCTCATCGCGCCGCCCGGGTAATGCGCGTGGGTAAATGGCGGCGCGAGCCGGGAGACCCGGCGGCCGAGCATCGTGCCGCTCGGGTAATGCGCGACGATGGTGTACGGCGAGGAAACACGAATGGGCGCGGGATGCCAAGCCGCGCACCGCGCCGATGGCGCGGCGGCGCGATAGGGACATCGCGCCCTACCGCAAAGGCGCACGAGGAGGACGCACGATGCCAAGCCGCGCACGGCGACGGGGCGATGCGGCGCGATGGGGACATCGCGCCCTACCGCAAAGGCGCACGAGTGGTGCGCACGGCGAGGGGCCACGAGTGGGGAGCACGGCGACGGGACACGAGTGGTGCGCACGCGACGGGGGGACGGCGAGGGGGCACGCGTGGTGCGCACGGCGGACGGGGCAGGCGCACACCCTTATCCCGGAAAATTAAATTCGGAGCATGGCGGCCTGGATTGGACAGTCAAATGGAGCGCTCGACACTTGGCTGTTAGGGAATGAAGCCCGGTAGCAACGGTGTCAGATCGGGAGGCTTGGCCTTCCGCTGATATATGCGGGGTGAACAAGTCTGAGTAACTCGCGCACATTCGTCACGAAAGGCCGAAAACGTTCAACGATTTCATGCAAGGTGTCTTTCATGGTTTTGAAGAGTCTTGCGGCATCCTCCCCGCTATACGGCAGGACATGGGCGTAGTATGTATAGGCCAAAGTGCACAGCGCGAGTAGGTTTTCCAAGCGCTTGAATTTCCTGACCCTTGCCCCCTCGACGGAAAAGCACTGTTTGATGTCTTGAAACAGGACTTCAACGCTCCAGCGGCAGAAATAGACGTTGACCGCCAGAATGGCTGCCTTGCGGATTTGATCGGGCGTGGCATCTTCCTTTGTGAAGTTCAGTGCATACAGATACAGCGTTTTGCCTTCAAACGTGCTTGACACCACGAGAACCGGTATATACGAATTTCCAACGGGGAAAAAGCCGCTTCGCCAGCGGATTGCCGCATCCACGTGCCTTGTTGGCGAACGCAGGACGGCATGGACTGCCGGAGCGCTCGCCATGTCCTCTTCGATGTCTTTTCCCGTGCCGAACAAATCGCGTG
>JAEDLN010000241.1 GCA_016295275.1 Kiritimatiellia bacterium | reverse complement strand
CTCCCGGCCCCGTGGCGGCTCGCCACGCTCTGCACGAAACAAATAACCCGTGCGGTGTTTCGTTCGGGTGTTGATTGCCGCCATGATGGCAGAATCCGGAAAAAGTCTCTCCTTTTCTTTTTGTCTGGCGAAAATCATTATTCCCAGTATTTTCAAGCGGAATTGAAAACCTGGGATCATTGATTCCGGATTTTTCCGGGATAAAGGTGCGCGTTTTTCCCAGGGACGACGCATTTAAAGCAACACCCGTTTTTAATGCGTAGATGATTGAGGCGTCGCCCCTAATCTTCAATCTTCAGGGGCTCGCCACCCGCCACCGCGCGCAGCGACGCAATGGGAAATGAATCGTTTTCCTCAAGTCTCAGGTGCTGCTACCGGCTTGGCAAGACGATGCCGCGCCGATTCGCGGGCGGTTTTCCGCAATTCGTCCGCCTGGGCAGCGGAAATCTCCCCTTCCTGCAGACGCGCGTCGATGCGGCGCAATTCCAGCTCCAAATCGGCTTCAATGCGCCGCTCGCGCGGCGAGCGCACGTCTTGCCCCGCCAATTTCTTGAGGCGCTGCCGTTCGCTTTCCGGCAAGATGCTCAGCGGCAATTCCCGGCCGCTCAGCGTGAATGTCTCTTTGGAAACACGCTGCAATTCGCCCGAAACGGCATGCCCCGCATGGTTCGTGACCGTTACGGTGCCGAATGTGGCGGCTGCCAAGATGCTTGCGGCGATCCACCCCATCGCCTTACTCCACCCTTAAGCGGAAAAACCGGGTGGGAGCATCCTTGCGCACGAAAATCGTCCTGTATCCAACCTCCGAAGCACCGGTGTTGAGATATGTCGCTTCGGGCTCTTTGGTAGGATCTTCGGAAAAGGGAACCGTCTGCCAATCAACCTCCGTGAGCGAATCGGTTGCATCAACGGAATAGCTCCGCCCCTGGACAATCGGCACGCGCAATTTGAGATAGTCGCCGATTCCCTCTTCCAATGCCATCTGCCGCACGGTGAACCGGTCGGTCGCATCGCACGGATTGGTGCCGGCAATGTATTCGGCATAGTTGCTATGCCCATCGCCATCGTAATCGGCACTGGCGTCGTAGGGCCCTTCAATGCCGTTCTTCCACATCCAGTACTCAATCGACTCCAGATATTCGTCGGCCACGCCATCCTTGTCGGCATCGGTGGCCAGCACGATATTCAGCATCTTCGTTTCGCCCGGATTGCCGACGACCGCATCGCCCTCGGACACCAGCCCCGAATAAATCTTTCCGTAGGGATCGACAAACTCGAAGACAACCTTCTCGCCGACGACCGTCGTACCCGCCGTGGCCTGGTTCATGACCGGCAGCGTGATCACGTAATTGCAACTCGTAAAGCCGCGCGTCTGCGTCAGCGTTTTCGCGAGCAGAGCGCTGGCGAGATTCTTCACCCGAACTTCCACCGCCGCATCTTCGTCGAAGGCAATATGCGCATAATCGACAATGCGTCCGGCAAAGGTAAACGGAACCAAGGCAATGGGGATTTGCGCCGCGTGTACCGCAGGCGCACACACGCTCCCCAATGCCGTTGCCATAAAAATGGCCATCCAATTTTTTTTCACGTTCCACACTCCTTTCATCAATTGCCCGCCGTCGAATAGGTTTTGAACCCAATGCGAATGTCGCGGACGGGCTTGAGGTCGAGCTTGCCGTCGCGGTTCTCGTCGGAGCCGCGGATGAAGACGGAAAGTGCCTTGTCGCGGTCGGAATTCATCGAACCGGCCGGTATCACCAAGAGCCACTTCGTGTTCCAGACGCTGCGCCCCACGAGACGCGTCGCATCGAGGCTCTCGTCCGTCGGCTCGCCGCCCGCAGGGTCGAAGTAGGCACGGAACGACGGGTGGCGGCGGATGCGCGCGGCGCTGTCGGCTCCGGCATAGTCGCCGTCGAGCATCGACGGCACCCACGAAGCGCTCTCGAGATGGCTGGAACCAATGGCATACGGTGCCGGCACCACCTGGTCAACGACCGAGAACTGCATGATTGTGCCGTCTTCGGCGCCAGGCACGCGCATGCGGTCGTTGCCGACGGGCACGAGATACGCGACGGGCGTGGTAGAGAGCTGCACGTTTCCGGTATAGCCGTCGGCCTTCTGGTTGTAGCCGTCAAACCACAGGCCCGCCGCTGCAATGCGCGTCGCGTACCAGGTCGAATCGTACGTCGAATCACCGCCCGCCAAATCGTTGCCGAAAAGGTTCTTGGCGAAATCAATCGTCGTTTCGAAGGGGATGATGAGCCCCGGCTCCTTGTCCTTGAGGCCAAACTGGCTGTAGAACGGCTGGCAATAGCGGATAAAATTCGCATCCGACTGGATATCCTCGACCCAGTACTTGGCCAGTTCCTGCGCCCAGGCGTCATCGCCCTTTTCGTCCCCGAGAATCCGGAAGCACTCGCGGCGGAGCGAGAACCAGGTGGCGTAATTCTGCGGATTGTTGATGCCGAGCCGCGGCTTGAGCACCTGCCAGTTGGCGTCCATCTGCGCCATGAGTCCGGCAAGGCCTGCGTCGCCCGCCGAGGCGACAATCGGACGTCCGTCCGCATCGAAGTCGCCAAGTGCGCGCGCGGCGATGATTTTCGCCTTGAAGGCGTCGCCGGCGGCGGCATCGGACGACAACAGCGCCGTCTCATAGTCGTAGGCCTGGGCCGCGAGAAACACGTATCGCTGCGCGAGCGCAAAGCTCTGGCTGTAGCGGCTGAGCGCGGCATTGCGCTGCAAACGGAAGAACATGTCATTGTAGCGTGCCTGGGCGATGCGATTGGCGTGGACTTTACGCGCCGCTTCGCGCTCGGCAAGGCAGGTCTCGCCTTTGGCGACTTCGGCGTTGTACGCCTCCACCGCCATGTTCATCTTGACGATGCTCGACTGCAATGCGGATTCCGCCTCGTTGACGGCGCTCGCCCGCTCGCGGACACCTTCGACGATGCTGTTGATCTGCTGGTAGTAATCGAC
>JAEDLN010000240.1 GCA_016295275.1 Kiritimatiellia bacterium | reverse complement strand
CGCGATGTCCCCATCGCGCCGCCAACCCGCACGAAATGCCAAAGGTACCACGGGGCGATGCGCGATGGGACACGGGCGGTGCGCAAGCGCCAAGGGACGCGCCACGGGGCGGGGTGGCAACGGAACACGAGTGGTGCGCACGGCCACGGGACGATGCGGCGCGATAGGGACATCGCGCCCTACCGCCAAGCCGCACGAGCGGTGCGCGCGGCCACGGGACGATGCGGCTCGAGCCGGGAGGCCCGGCGGCCAAGCATCGCGCCCTACCGCGACGGGACCGCACCACGAGGCACAGCGAGGGGGCACGCGAGGGTGCGGGGCAACGGGACCGGACCATGGTGCGTGGGGGCGCGTGGGGGCGCGGGGGAGCGAATTGACGGCTAAGGGTTCGGGCGCGTATACTTGCGGCATGGCTTCCCCCTTTAATCCCAATCAATGCATTCGGTCGATAGACGAAATTCTCACACCTGCGGAATTGAAACGGTTTGATCCGATTTTGCCGCAGCAGGAGAAGAATATTTTGCAGTTCAGGCGGACGATCCGGAACATTTTGGATGGAACGGATGTCCGGCTTCTGGCGGTTGTCGGGCCGTGTTCCATTCATGACGTGGAAGGGGCGGACGAATATGCGCGGAAGTTGGCGGCGTTGTCGCATGAGTTGTCGGAGTCGCTTTACGTCATCATGCGGGTGTATTTCGAAAAGCCAAGGTCGACGACGAATTGGAGCGGATTTCTGACGGATCCGTACATGGACGGAACGTTTCATGTCGAGGATGGTCTGAAGGCTGCCCGCAAGTTTTTGCATCATCTGTTGCGGATGGAGCTTCCGGCCGGAACGGAGGCGTTGGATCCGTTTGTGCCGACCTATTTGGGGGATTTGTTTTCCTGGATGTGCATTGGCCAGCGTGCGGCGGAATCGAATGCGCACCGGCAGATTGCGAGCGGGTTGCCGGTTCCGGTCGGATTCAAGAATGCGTTGCGTTCGGACGGGTTGCAGTTTACGGCGGAGGGGATTCGTCTTGCGTCCCGTCCGCACGATTATCTCGGCTTGAATGACGACGGCAAGCTGTCGGTGGTCCATACGGCGGGCAATGCATACGCGCACTTGGTCTTGCGTGGCGCGGGCGAATCGCCGAACTACGGATCCACCTCCATCAACATGGCGGAGGACGCATTGGAGCGTGCGGGTGTCGCACAGCATATTTTGGTGGACTGTTCGCATGGCAATTCCGATTACGAGGCGCAGCGTCAGGGCGATGTTTTGCATGACGTATTGGCGCAGATCGAGAATGGCAATTCGTCGATTTGCGGGTTCATGCTCGAGAGTTATTTGGGATGGGGTGCCCAGAAGGCCGAGTTGAATTCCTCGAAATTGAAGTATGGCGTATCCGTAACGGATCCGTGTATCGATTGGGAGACGACGGAGGCGTTGCTGCGCGAGGCGGCGGAGCGGTTCCAAAAGGTCCGCGAGGACATGGGGCTGTAGATGTCCGGCGATCGGATTCCGCATACAAAACCGACGATTGCGGAGGAGGCGCTTTTGCTGGAACCGGGAGCGGAGCGGAATTTGTATGTGCATGTACCGTTTTGCGCGACCAAGTGCCGGTATTGCGCGTTTTATTCCCGGACGGGAACTGGGGCGGAGTTGTTGCAGGCGTATCCCGGGCTGGTTGCAAGGGAGTTGACGCTCCGGGGCATCGGGGCGGATTGGCGACCTCAGACGATTTATGTCGGGGGCGGCACGCCCTCGCTATTGGGTCCATCGGGTTTATCGGCCTTGTTTGCGGCTTTGCCGCGTGCGGCGGACGGAGCGGAGATTACCGTCGAGCTCAATCCGGGTGACGTGACACCGGAATTGGCGACGGCCTTGCGTTCGTGCGGGGTGACGCGTGCCAGTCTTGGCGTCCAATCCTTTGATGAAGGCGTACTGCGGTGGTTGGGTCGGCGTCATGGCGCGGCGGAAATTTACGAAGCCCATGCGGCGCTGCGGGCGGCGGGTATTCCGCAGATTTCGTTTGATTTCATCGTTGGCGAACCGGGTTTTCCCCGGGAGGTTCTGGAGAGGTCGCTATCGGCGGCAATCGAATTATCGCCCGAGCATCTTTCGGTTTATCCGCTTTCGATCGAGCCGGGAACGCAGTTGGCGCAAGCGGGGGTGAAGCCGCTTGACGATGAGCGTCTGTTGGAATGTGTCAGCCGGGCGGAAACATTGTTGGCGGGGGCGGGCTATTTGCGTTACGAGCTGAGCAATTATGCGAAAGACGGAGCGTTTTTTTGTCGGCACAATCTTGCGGTCTGGCGGGGACGGGATTACATTGGAATCGGTCCGGCGGCCTGTTCGCGCGAAGGCTTCGGACGGCGCGACAATGGAGCGAATCTGGAGGCGTGGCGGGATTCGGTTCTGCGGGGCGAATTGCCGCCTGCTGAGCTGACGCGCTACACGCAGGAGGAGGATGAATCGGAGCGGTTTGCGACGCGCATTCGGCTGGCGGCATGGACGCTTGAGAGCGTGAACGCGGAAAAACGGGCGCAACGCGAGAATGCGCTCGAGATATTGAGAAAAACGGGAATTGTCGAGGCGGTTTCTCCGCGGGCATGGCGTCTGACGTCGCGCGGTCGCGAGGTTGCCGATGCGGTTATGGCGGAGTTGGCGTAAGCCGGGGTGGGGAGCGTGCGAATTTCGTGTGCGTAATGGCGGTAGGGCGCGAGCCGGAAGGGTTGGCAGCCCCCACGGGCGATGGCGGCCGACCATCGCGCCGCCAACCCGCACGGGCGGTGCGCGCGCCACGGGGCGCGGCGATGCGCACGCAATGGGGCGCGGCGCGAGCGAGGAAGCGGGTGTAATGGCGGTAGGGCGCGATGTCCCCATCGCGCCGCCCGGGTAATGAGCGTGTATAATGCGCGAGCATAATGGGGCTGGGGGTGCGCGGCCCTGCCGCGGACAGAGCCGCGGCATGCAAAACTCTCAGCGTGTGCTACTTGCCAAG
>JAEDLN010000032.1 GCA_016295275.1 Kiritimatiellia bacterium | reverse complement strand
TGAACGCGATGAACGGCTCGTTCTTTCGCGGCGATTTCGTGTGGATTTGCTGGGCAACCGTTTCCTTGCCCGTCCCGCTCTCGCCAATAATCAGCACCCGTGCATCGGGATGCGCCGCCACCTTGTTGATGCGCTCCCGCAAGGACTGTATCTGAAGAGACTTGCCGACCAATTCGCGGTTCCCGTAGCGCCGGTAGTCCTTCAGCAGTTTCTCCGCATCCGGTCCCCACGCCTCCGGCTTGATCCCCGCCGCCATGTTGCGGATGACCATCCCGTAGGCGTTCTCGTTCTGGTAGTTGCGGTAGACGAACTGCGCCGCCTCGATAATCTCATGGTACTTCTTCGCGGCAACCGTCGCCTTCTTCCCATCGACAAGATACGAGTGGAACTCCGAGACGTCCTTCTTGAACGACACACCAACGGCATCAAGGATCGTATCGCAATCCGCCACGCGGCGATCCAGCAGTCCCTTCAAATCGGCGACGATGTTCTCCGGCACATCGAACGCGCTGATCCAAAAGACCTTCACGCCATTCTTCTTCAGATTTTCAAGCGACTTCGCCAGCATCGGCACGTCCGCCAAGAGCGACACGCCGAGAATCACGATCTTGTCCCACTTCGACCCCGCCTCTCCCAGCAACTCCGGCAAACGTCTCCGGCTCACGCCGCAGACATCGGCCTTGTTGCCGAAGATTTTCAGTGCCGCAGCAGCCGCAACGGCGTAATCGTGACAGCCCCATCCGGTCAAAATCAATACGTTCATATAACATGTCCTCATCGTTTCGGGACATATTATATCATATTTTGACACATCTGGTAAAACTTTCAATGGCATTGTTCATCCTTGGAATCGGTTCACCTTGTTTGGCTTTTACCGTAGCAAACACCATGCCAATGCAAAAACACTGATAATCGTGGCGTTATCGACGCCTTATTCCGTCAAAAATAGAACAGCTGCTCAAAAATTGAAATCAGAAACACCGATTCGCCATATCCGAGGCGCAATTCTGCGCGGAACGATAATCGGACGGTTTTTTCGACATTGGCATTCTTATGTCGGCGTATTCGAGCTTCCAATGCTTCCTGCCTGGAATGCACCTAATGCCGATCCGCTCAAGTGCGGCGACTGTGCTCGCACCGGTAAAGCCCCCGGTGCCTTAGTCGCGCCTTCAAAATGCTAGCCCGCGACAAGATGCTCGCGATGCATCTGCATCAATGCTTCGGACGGCTGAATGAAACGGGCCGGAAGCATACGTTGCCCTTCGTATGCCTTGAATGTATAGCGGAAAGCATCGCCGGTGGCATGATCGGACAAGGACGGGGATAGCACAAAGCGCATGTCCTCGTCAAACGTGATGAGATGATGACGGAATGCCGCCGCGTAAGTGGCCGCGAGACAAAGCGCGTTCTCCGGAGAGTAGGTTGACTTGTCCGGCACAATCGGACACGCCCGAAGCGTGTCGACAATGTCAAGCCCGCTCACGCAACACGCATTGTTGAAGTTTTGCAAAACGATCCGACGGAAAGTACGTAGATTCTGGACGCGATGAAGGTGCTCCAATTCCTCCGTGCCCCGTTTTGACGTTGGACTGACCTTGCTCTCCAAGAAGAATTCGGCCTCGGGCAATGAACTCTCAAAAGCCTACTCAATACGCGCAGGACTCTCGCCCCGGACGAGTCTATCGAGAATCTCCGCTTCTCGTGCCAACGCCAAACGAAAACCGATCAACGAACGCAACGCCGCTGTGCAAAAGCGGTTCTTGAGATAACTCGGAGGAACGTTCGCTTTGAGCAGCAGGCTCGAATCCCCTTTCGCAGCCTTCGCTAAGCAAAAACTCGTGAAGTGCCTTGAGCTGATCAACGGAATCGATTGAAAAGATATCGCCGATATTCTGGAACTTTCCGCCGAAGCCCTTCAGCATCGTGTTGGCATAACCGATGGCACGAATATACGAGTCGGCTTTATTGCTGCCCGTCACATTCAATTTCCTGACGTAATCACTGAATTGCCGTTCAACGTTCATCAAACGTCCTCATTGCTTATGCAGCGTTCCCTTTTCAAAAAAGAACCTTCCGTGAAAAGACAGAACGCAACATATCAAAACAAAGGGAAAAACGCACTTGGAAAGATGATCCGAGAAGACGTCAAGCCACCCGATGAAGTTCTTTCCCTGTTTTCGGATTTTGATCTTACGCGACCTTGGTCATTTTCTCGCGGTACGCCGCAGACATCCGTAAGCCGTTTGATATTCGTTAAGGGGAAATTATGGCGGAGGGAGAGGGATTCGAACCCCCGGAGACTTGCGCCTCAACGGTTTTCAAGACCGCCGCGTTCGACCACTCCGCCATCCCTCCTTACAGAAGAAAACAATATCGCGAAGTCTACCCGAATTGCTCTGTTTTGCCAAGCCTCTTTCCGCCCCCGCCGTCCAATTATGCTGCCGCGTCTCCCGACTCCATGGGAACTCGCCGGAGCCGCCGGTGGTTTGGCGCCATCGATGGCGCCGTCGGGTACCGATTAAAACGGAACGTCCGACAGTTCGTCCGAAGAAGGTTCCGCAACCGCTTCCATCGGTTCGTCTTTTGGAGCATCTTCCGCCGAATCGGCAAGAACCGCCGGAGCCGTCACCGTAGGGAAAAGCGGCAACTCGGGAGAACTTTGGCCCGATAAAGCCGGTGCCGCATGCGCCGCTTCGGCCCGTATCCGGTCCGGAGCCGTCACCGATGCCGCCAAATCCGACAATCGCCCATATGTCTCCGTGCGAATCCGGCAGGGATGTACGGCATTTTCCCACTCGCAAACCGTACGGGGATGAACACCCAATATCCGGGCAAGCTCACTCTGGGTAAGATTGCGCGCAACCCGCACAATCCGCACAAATGCCGGCTCTACCAGCTTATGCCCCGGAAGCGGACGCGTTGCCGAAAAGGGCGCGGGATCCGCCTTGCCGTCATCTTCCGTTTTTTCTTCCGGGATCGCAACGACAGGAGCCAATAAGGCGGAAAGTCCCTCGAGATCAAGCCCGAGAAGAGAAGCCAATTCCTCGTCCGGAAGACTACCCTGCAATTTCAAGGCAATCGACCGCGCCATCGAACGACGACCTTCGGCAAAACCTTCCAGATACAGGTCTTCCATTCTTCTTCCTCACTTTCCTTCGGCAGTGCGATGCGAAGCCGCCAATTCGAATTGCTGTGCCACCAGACTTTCGCCGCAATACCGCTTGCGCAGCTTCGGCTTCTCGATCTTGCCGGTCGGGTTGCGCGGAACCTTTGCAAAAATAACCTTGCGAGGCCGCTTGTAGCGGGGCAATCCATGACAAAACGCATCGACGCCCGCCTCGTCCAGTTTCTCGCCTTCCTTGATTTCGATAATCGCCGCGGCAATCTCACCGAGGCGGACGTCCGGCAATCCAATGACGGCAACGTCCTTGATGGCCGGATGCGCCCGCAGATAATCCTCAATCTGCACCGGATACAGATTCTCCCCACCCGAAATGATGACGTCCTTTTTGCGATCGACCAGATAGATGAACCCATCCTCTACCTTCGCCATATCGCCCGTATATAGCCAGCCGTCCTTGTCTAGAACCTCGTCCGTTGCCTTCGGATCCTTGTAGTACTCGCGCATAACGCCCGGTCCGCGAACCGCCAACTCGCCCACATCGCCCGCCGGAACGGCTCGGCGGGAAGAATCGACCACGCGAACCTCCCAACCAAATCCGGGAACGCCGATCGCACCGACATGATCGACGTTTTCGACTCCCAAATGAACACATCCGGGACCGGTCGATTCGGATAACCCGTAATTGGTGTCGTAGGCATGACCCGGGAAGATGTTCCTCCACCGCTGAACCAACGACGGCGGAACCGGTTGCGCGCCAATGTGCATCAGACGCCATTGCGAAAGACGGTAATCCTCGAGCTGCAGCTCCCCTCGGTCGATGGAATCCAAAATATCCTGCGCCCATGGTACGAGAAGCCACACAATCGAACAATGCTCTTCCGAAACGGCCCGAAGGATCCATTCCGGCTTGACGCCACGCAACAGCACGGCCTTTCCTCCCGCAAGAAGACTGCCGAACCAATGCATTTTGGCCCCCGTGTGGTATAGCGGCGGAATGCAGAGAAACACATCGTCGTGCGTCTGCCCATGGTGGGCGCGTTCCGCAGCGGCCGCATGGGCAAGACAGCGATGCGTCAAGACGATTGCTTTCGGAAAGCCTGTCGTTCCGGAAGAAAAATAGACCGCCGCATCGTCTTCAAGACGCAACGGAATCTCGGGGGCCTTGGAGGAGCAATACGAAACCAGCGCCCCATACCGCTCGGCAAATGTCGGACAATCGTCGCCGACATAGAAAAAGCCGCGGATATTCTTCGCCTGCTCCGCAATGCTCTCGACGCGCCCCGTGAATTCCGGTCCGAAGACGAGCATCGACGCATCCGAAAGCTCCAGACAATACCGGATTTCCTCCGCCGTATACCGAAAGTTCAGCGGAACCGCCATTGCCCCCGCCCGGAGAATGCCAAAATACACCGGCAGCCACTCCAGACAGTTCATCAGCAAAATCGCAACCTTGTCGCCGCGCCGGATATTGCGCGTAAGCAAAAAGTTTGCAAAACGATTCGCCTTTTCGTCAAAGGCCGCCCAAGTGAGCTCGCTGCGAAAGGCATCGATGGTCGAACTCTCGATGAGCGAATATTCTTTCCAAGTCGTATGGCGATCCTCCAGCTCCTGAGGATTGATTTCGACAAGGGCGGTCTCGGAAGAATAGAGGCGAGCATTTTCCGCCAGCACTTCCGGCAATGGTTTATCGACGAGCATGGATGATAAGAGATTGCGTTTTCACACCTTGAATCAATAAATGAACCCTACTTGGACGCTGCAAACTGCTTCTCGTCCGCCAATTCCATGCCGGCTTCCAAGAGAAGCTTCTCCGCCTTTGAGGCGTCATCGAAACGGAAAACGAGCAATGCGCCTTCGCCATGGAAATGCGTCCCGAAGGAATAGAGATACTCGATGTTGACGCCTTCCGGATCCAAAATACCGAGAACCCCGGCAATGCCACCGGCTTGATCCGGAACGCGGACCGCCGTCACTTCGCGGACATTGACGGAAAATCCCGCGCTCTTCAGCGCTTCAATGGCCTGATCGGGCGATTGCGCAATCAACCGGACTATGCCGAATCCAGACGCTTCGGCAATGGAAATGGCAAGCAAATTGACCTTTGCATCGGCAATGGTTTTGCAAATCGCACCGAGATGGCCCGGCTTGTTTTCCAGAAAAAGAGAAATCTGACGGATCGACATACGAAAAAAACCTCCTCGTTGAATGGTTATGACAGAGTGTAACAGAGAAAACCCGCCTGGACAAGTTATTCCCCAAAAACAGGCCTCCCCCCAAAAAAATCTTGTGCGCCTCCCAAAAAGTCTTCGAACATTCTCCGGTTTGCGAGAAAGAACGAATCCCCTTCACGTTCTAAGGCATTTTGAAAAGTACGGATCGTTTATCCCAATTTTGGAAAATATGACTAGAGGCAATTCGCACCCGCAGATGGCATGAATGGCGCAAAACCGTACCGACTGCCGGTCGCTGCCCGCGGTAGCGCGCCATTGCCCTCGGGACTCCACACAGCCGACCTACACTCCGGTAGGCATGATCCGATCGACCATCTCGCCAAAATCACGATACCGCCAGCCGATATTCAGCCGATTCTCCGGATCCTCCGGATCCAACAACAACCGAAGCAAATCGTCCCGCGTCGCAAACACCTGCGGCTGAATATGGTACGGCTTCAGCTGCTCGGTCAATTGCCGCATCATTTCCTTTACCGGTTCTTTCAAGGCAGCGATTCGCTTAAAATCCGTCTCATTCAACTGCCGGAAAATCGCCTGCTCCGCCTCCGACGGCTTTTCGGTTCTGCACCGTTGCACCGCGCCGTCAAATCCCCGGGAAAACCGGGGGTCGAGATTTTTACGGCTCGTTCGAACCGGTACCACAGGCAAACGCAACGCGGAATCCGCCAAAAAGCCGTCCGATGCCACACGCCGACGCGGCACATTGTTCTCCTTTGCAATCTCCTCTCGCCACGCCGCCAGAATGTACAACCGATGAAAAAGCTCCGGATCGGATAATAACTGTTTTTTACATCTCGGATTGAAGTACATATGAACCTTGCGCCACGCCGTCTCAGCCGTAACCTCTTCGATTTGACCCACATCCCGGCAAAAGGTTTCCATTTCTTCCAGCATCCATCCGGTCGTTCCATAGCGATCCGAAAGGGTGAAAAGCGCATCCACAATTTCGTCTAGATACGCTACGTCCTGGACGCCATACCGCATCTGCTTTTCCGTCAGCGGACGTTGCAGCCAATCCGAACAGGTCTCGGTTTTCGGAAGCGTGACACCCAAAAGCGCTTCCGTCAGCTTGGCTAGCGAAATGCTATACGGAAAATCGCAAAAACAAGCGGCCAACTGCGTATCGAAAACATTGCTGAAGGCACTGCCACTCCAGATTTGAAGCACCTGCAAATCGCTCTGGCAGGCATGAAAAATCTTTACGATACCCGGATCTTCGAAAAGGGGCAAAAATAGGCTCCCCGATAGATGAAACGGATCGAACAGCATGCACCGGTCCAGTTTTCCGTCATCCGCTTCAAAACTCATCCGCTGAGGCGACGTTTGCGGCAACTTCTCAACGGAAAAGCCGTTTCCCGGCAAACATTGCAACAGCGCAAGTTTCGGATGGTACGTGTCCGTCCAATTGAATTCCGTATCGAGATAGAGATGCGAAAAACGGAAAAAAGCTTCTCGTGAATACATGGAAATGGATGGCAGAACGGTGGCAACGGAATATCAAACCGAAAGAATCTCGGGAAGAAGATCGCGCACGAATTCGGGTTTCAGTGGGGCGACAAAGCCTTCGCCAATCCCATGCAACAATACAAAGTGCAAATCCGCTCCTAACTTCTTCTTGTCCGACAGCATCGCCTCAAACAACGTTTCCGCTGTAAACAGCCCATTTCCAATTTCATCCATGCTCGTCGGCAACTTCAGCGCCTTGAGCAATGCGGCAATCCGCTCGGCCAAACCGACTTGCGCATGCCCCAGCTTTTCCGACAGCTTGGCCGCGGCAACCATGCCAACCCCGACCGCCACACCATGCGGAACATAGCCGTAGCCTAACACCTTCTCGGCCGCATGTCCCAATGTGTGACCGAAATTCAAGAGCGTCCGGACGCCTCCCTCGCGCTCGTCGCGATTGACCACATCCACTTTCCAGCCGGCACTCTTCGCAATCATTTGCTCCACAAAAGAATCCGAGAGCGGACCCTCCGCCGCCGCTTTCTCCAAGTCTTCAAAGAAGGCTTTGTCGAAAATGCATCCGTATTTCACGACCTCCGCCATCCCTTGTACAAACTCGGCCTCCGGCAGCGTCCGCAAAACATCCGGATCGCCAATGACCCAACGCGGCTGATAAAAGGCTCCCGCCAAATTCTTTCCAAAGGGTAAATCGATCCCCGTCTTGCCGCCAATCGAAGAATCGACAAAAGCCAACAACGAAGTCGGAACTTGAATGACACGGACACCCCGCAACCACGTCGCAGCCGCAAACCCTGTCAAATCGCCAACG
This sequence comes from Kiritimatiellia bacterium, assembly GCA_016295275.1. Classification (GTDB taxonomy): domain Bacteria; phylum Verrucomicrobiota; class Kiritimatiellia; order RFP12; family UBA3636; genus JAEDLN01. The sequence continues at coordinate 7,190 of JAEDLN010000032.1, read as the reverse complement.
ACACCGCCGCCCAACGCAACGACCAAGTCCGTGCGCGTAATCCCGTACCCGTGGAAGGTGTTCCACAGAACCGATAGCATCTGAAGCGATTTTGAATCCTCGCCGGCCGGCACGCAGACACTCTCCGCCGAAAAGCCGGATTCCCTCAAGGAGGCCAATACCGGCTCCAAATGCAGATTGCCTACATTCGAGTCGCTGACAACAACCGCTTTACGCCCCTTGACCGTCCGCGCCGCAAACTGTCCGATATGCCGCAACAGCCCCCTTCCGATGCAAATCGTAGAGAGACCTTGCCCGCCGTATATATCCGTATGTAACATAATTTTCATGGTGCGTCGTTCTACCATATTCCACCATCCCCCGCAACCGCAAGACCTGTCCGCTCGGCGGGATAGGCGCCGCCCCTCGCGCCATGCCACGGAAACGACGCGCCGCCGCAATGCATTCGACTTGATTTTATGGGTCGAAACACATACAATCACCCGTGAACGACTCTACTGAAATCAACGATATTTAGCAGATTTCCATCCTATGAACGACGGCGATCAGACTTCCGATCAGATCAATCCTTTCGAAGGCATTTCCTTCGGGCCCAGCTGGACCCGCGATGATGCCGAGGAAAATTACATCCAAATCAATCGTTACTCTTCCCGCGATTTTCAAAAAAGCGAGAAACGGTCAGGCGATCGTCGCGATAATCGGTACGATGGAAAACGGCGCGATTTCGAGCGGAACCGATTCCGCGATGACGCGTCCCGTACGCCCCGCAATGACCGGCGCGAGAACGGTACGTCCGACATCTCCGCGCCCAACAACCGCAAGGCCTTCCGAAAGCAGCCACGTCCCGTACGCCCGCCTGCCCCGTACGCCGTGAATTTCCTTCCGGCACAGAATGCGCTTGCCTTGATCGCGCACAAGGTGTTTGCGGCAAACCGCGCCATGTCGCTCCACGACATCGTGAAGCTTTTCTACAAGGAACCGGAATCGATCCTTGTTCGGATTCTGCCGAAAAAAGACCAACCCGAACAGACCTACCATCAATGCCGCTTTTGCGGTTGGTTTACGACTGACCGCGAAAAGCTCAATCAGCACTTGCTGTCCCACCTGACGGATTACTTCGATCCCGTCGAGGTCGACATTCCCGCTCCTACCGGCAATTTCTCCTCCGTAGCCCGTTGCGGCATAACCGGAAAACTCCTCGCACCACCCAATTACCATACCTACAACAAACGCATTCTCGAAATGCTCAACGGTCCTTGCGCCGGTATGAGCGAAGCGGAATACCGCTCCCGTATCGAACTCGTCACCGATCCGGAGGTGATTGAGCAGTGGCGCACCGAAGCATCAAAAGAAACGCTTTGGATCCGAAAGGAAGAACTTCCCGCGGCCGATCCACTTTCCCGTAACAAGCCTTCTGCCAAACACGCCAAGAAGGACGCCCAAAAGGCGACCGCTCCGGCTTCTGCCGAAGCACCCACAACGCCTGCCGAGCCATCCGGGGATGTCGCCGAAACGCCTGCCCCCGAGGCCGCTCCCGCAGCAGAACCGGTGCCGGAAGTCAAGCGCTATACCCGGAATGAAGCGGAACAAATCTTCAAGACGGAAATCGCCGAACGCCTCCGCCGCTCCGTTACACAGGTCACCTGCTCCCACGCCGTATCCCTGACGCTTCCCGATCCCAATATGATCGAGGAAATCCGCGATGCTTGGCGTAAAGAACAGACCCTCTATGTCAATTCGCTCTTTTTTGCTGTCCGCGGAGGTCTTCGCTCCCGCAAACTGTTCCTTTTCCGCGCCTCCGACGCACATCGCGAGGAATTCGTGACACCCATCGAGCCCAAACCGATCAACGCCGCTTCAACCGTGGCCGAGATTAAGGAAATCCTCGATTATGTTACCGTTCATACCGGAACGACACAAACCGAACTGCTCGAGGCACTCGTTCCCGAAGGCACTCCGGAAAACAAGGCAAATCTCATTCGCAAGCAACTCGAGTTCTTGATTCGCAGAGGTCATTTGATTGCCTACACAAATGGCATTCTCGCCCTCCCGGAACAACACCCTTTCTACCGGAATCTGAATTCACCCGCTCCAAAGACATCCAAGGTCCCCGCGCCAGAAGCGCCCGCGCCGGAAACGCCCACACCGGAAGCGCCCGCGCCAGAAGCACCCGCGCCGGAAGCGCCCGCACCAGAAGCGCCCGCGCCAGAAGCGACCGCGCCAGAAGCACCCGCGCCGGAAGCACCCGCGCCCGAAGCACCCGCACCGGAAGCGCCCGCACCGGAAGCGCCCGCGCCAGAAGCACCCGCGCCAGAAGCACCCGAGCCGGAAGCGCCCGCGCCGGAAGCGCCCGCGCCCGAAGCGTAATACCGGAACGCCCTTTTCCCGTTTTCTTTTGTTCGTTTTTCCTCCCTTCAAATGCATCGTTTTCTTCTCTTTTCCCTTGTTGCCGCCCTCTGCGTAAGCGCCGTTCCGTTCTCGCACGCCGCGTCTAAAATCGTAGCCGCCAACATGGAGCTCGTCTTGCTCGCCCACCCCAAAACAATCCAGAACAAGACCGATCTCCAGACACTGGCCGAAAAGCTCGAAGCCGAATCCCTTCCCGCAAAACAAGCTTACGAAAAGGCAGTTGAGCAATTCCGCAGCGCGGAAGAAAGCGCCCGAGAGGCACATAACAATCCAATCCTCACCGATCTCAAGAAACGCGAGGCGATGGACACTCTCCAACAGGCCGCAATCAGAGCGCGCAACGCGGAAAACAACTATCGCCGAATCGTTGCCGATATGGAAAACCAACTCCGGAAACGGAAGGACGAAAGCGTCGATGAGGTTCTGGCCGATATTGCCAAAGCGACCAAGGAACTTGCTGAAAAGAATGGATACGACCTCGTGCTGGACTCCTCCTTCCGCCGCGCCGTCATCCCGATTCCCAGTGTCGTTTTCTGCTCCGAAGCCTTGGATGTCACCGATGCGCTGATTGCCGCGACCAAAGGCGACCGCGCCACAGCCGAAAAGACCTTCGAAGAATCCAAGAAAATCGTCGATGAATTGAATGCCCGCCGCGAGGCCGCTCTCTCCGAAAAAGGAAACGAACTATGAAGCTGCGCGATTTACTCGTAAAAATCGGCGGAACGATCGATCCGGCCTCCTCTGCGGAATGCGAAATCACAGGCATTGCCTCCCTGCATGACGCTCTCCTGGGCGATCTTTCCTTTCTGGCAAATGCCAAGTATACGAAGCAAGTCGAGACAACGCGCGCTTCCGCTGTTTTGGTTCACAAGGATTTTGCCGGAAAAGCCCCTGATACGGCCGTCTTGATTCGGGTCGATTCTCCCGACAAGGCATTTGCCGCCGCCGTTCCCCTCTTCACCCTCCCCCCAATCGTTCGAAAACCCGGCGTCCATCCGACGGCCGTCATCGGCGAAAACGTGACGCTTGGCAAAGACGTCTACATCGGTCCATACGCCGTAATCGGCGATGGTGCCGTCATCGGCGACCGGACCGTCATCGAGGCGCATGTCGTTGTCGCCGAGGAATGCGTTCTCGCCGAAGACGTGCACCTCTATCCGATGGTTTCCATCCGCGAACGTTGCCGCCTCGGGAAACGCGTAACCATCCATAACGGCTCCGTCATCGGTGCCGACGGCTACGGATATGCCACATCCATTACGGCGGAAGGCATCAAGATCGATAAAATTCCGCAACTGGGTATCGTCGAAATCGAAGATGACGTGGAAATCGGTGCGAATACCACCATCGATCGGGCCCGTTTCGGAGCTACCAAAATCGGCTGCAACACGAAAATCGACAACCTTGTCCAAATCGGCCACAATGTCCGCACGGGCCCATGCTGCGGAATCGTTTCGCAAGTCGGCATCGCCGGGTCCACCCACCTGGGTACCGGTGTCATGCTTTGGGGAAAGGTCGGCGTAGCCGGACACCTCACAATCGCCGATGGCGTCGAGGTGCTCGCCAACGCCGGCGTCCCGGGCGATTTGCGCGTCCCCGGTCAGTACATCGGTTCGCCCGCCGTCCCCAAACGCGAGGCCCTTCGACTCTTCCATATGCCCCGTACCGTGGAAAATCTCCAAAAAGAAGTCGCCGAACTCCGCGCACAGCTTCAAGCTCTTCAATCCAATCAAAAATCATCCGAATCGTAAAAAAGAATGAACGTTCTCGTCACCGGTGGAGCCGGCTATATCGGCAGTGTTACGGTCAAGCATCTGTTGGATGCCGGTCATCAAGTCGTTATTTTCGACTCCCTCGAATTGGGACATGTCGAAGCGATCGATCCACGCGCACGCCTGCTGATCGGCAACCTCTGCCGAGAAGAAGATATCCGTTCCGCCATGAGAGCCGTTCGCCCGGACGCCGTCATGCACTTCGCGGCATATGCGCTTGTCGGGGAATCCTCCGCCCATCCCGGAAAATACTATCGGAACAACGACGTCGGTGGCATCAACCTCATCAACGCAATGCTCGAGGTCGATTGCAAACGCATCATCTTCTCCTCGACCTGCGCAACCTACGGCCAGCCGGAAACGCTCCCCATTACGGAAGATACCATCCAAGATCCGACAAACCCCTACGGACACTCCAAGCTCATGCTGGAGGAAATGCTGAAGTGGTTTGCGAAAATCCATGGCTTCCGCCCCGTCTTCCTCCGCTACTTCAACGCCTGCGGCGCCGAGGGAAATCTCGGGGAAGATCATGCCGTCGAAACCCATATCATCCCCAATATCCTGAAGGTCGCTCTCGGACAAAAGGAAAAATTCGAGATCTTTGGCGATGATTATCCGACCCCGGACGGAACCTGCATCCGCGACTATGTCCATGTGACCGACCTCGCGGATGCCCATCTCCGAGCCCTCCTTTCCGAATTCACAGGCGCCATCAACCTTGGAACGGGACGCGGTTTCTCCGTCAAAGAAATTCTGGAAGCAGCCCGCCGCGTCACAAAGCACCCCATCCCCGCTTCCTCCACCCCGCGCCGCGCCGGAGACCCCGCCGAACTCGTCGCAAATCCCGCAAAAGCAAAGAAATGCCTCGGTTGGGAAGCCCGGTACAAAGATCCGGAGGCCATTATTGAAACCGCTTGGGCTTGGCATCAAGCGCACCCTCACGGCTACGGGAAATAACCTCCCCACCCATCTCTAAAAGAAGGCGAATCGAATCTCTCGGTTCGCCTTCTTTTCTTTATCGTAACCCGAAAACAAAATTCCTGATAAGCCCCCAAAACTGGATTGGAAAGTCCGTTCCAATGAGAAACGCTCTATTCGGCGCAAATCGCTCCGAATAGAGCGTTTGATTTTATCTCCTTCTTTCCTACGACAAAGGGTAGCGTTTGCCAAACTCAGAAGAATGAACAAAAGTCTGATTTTTCTTGTTTTTTTTTTCCGTAAATTGTATTATTGTAATAGATTTTTTCTCGCAATACGACCAACGACTTAACCTGTTTGTTCATGATGAACTCATTTCTCTGCTCTCGCGATGTCGCCCTTTCCCTGGAAAAACAGTTCGGAAAAACATTCTGTCAATCGCTCGGAATCTATTCTATTCCCGAAAGTTTTTGCCTCTCTGTCGTGATTCCAGTTTACAACGAAGAGAAAACGCTGGACAAATTGGTTCATACTGTTGCGGCGGTTCCGATCCGCAAGCAAATCATCTTGATAAACGACTGTAGCAAGGACGCTTCAAAAATCGTCATGGAAAAACTCGCCAAAGAATTCCAAGACGATGCAGTCAATTCCATTCTACTTCTCGAACACGAAAAGAATCAAGGAAAAGGAGCTGCCCTTCGGACCGGATTCGCACACGCCACGGGCGATGTCATCCTCATCCAAGACGCGGATTTGGAGTACAACCCGGCAGAATATCCATTCCTCCTTGCCCCGATTCTCCAAAAGAAAGCAGATGTCGTCTTCGGAAGCCGCTTTGCCGGATATGGTGCTCATCGTGTTTTGTACTATTGGCATTCTGTCGGCAATCAATTCCTTACCACGCTATCCAACTTCTTTACCGATCTCAATCTCACAGATATGGAAACCTGCTACAAGGTTTTCCGTCGCGATGTCATTCAAGACATTTTACCGAAACTGCGTCAAAACCGCTTCGGGTTTGAACCGGAAATTACGGCATACATTGCCAAGTCCGGTTACCGAATCTATGAAATCGGTATCAGCTACGATGGACGCACTTACAAAGAAGGCAAGAAAATCGGTTGGAAAGACGGATTCCGGGCCATTTGGTGCATCCTACGCTACAACCTCTTCAAATAAAGAGAGAAAACATCGTTGTTGTTGTTTAGCAGCTATACTCACACGCAATCCATTCAAAAAATGAGATCTCGTTTGCTTTTTTCAAACTGGGGAATCCTTTCAGTTGTTGGCTTTTGGCTATGCATTATATTTGCGAATGTGTTCTGTCAGAATGAATTGCCGAATAAACTTAAATTGTCAAAAACCGATTTTGCCCAATGTTATATGGCTGGCCTTTCGGTTGCAACCGGCTTGACTGATTGCCTATACCCGGAATCTCAAGGAGATGTTCTTTTTCTGTCTGGAACCGTAAAGGAACCCCTACATACACGCTTATTGGATCGCAACTGGAATCGATCGACTGTATATATTTATCCTCCTCCATTTGCTCTTCTGCTTACGCCATTTGGATTTCTCTCCTACCCTGTGGCATTTTTTTTCTTTTCCATCATCAATTTTCTTGCCATATTTATTGTTCTCCTTCTGCTCCAAAAACACTTATATATTTTTTCCGGAAAGAAAAGCCTGAGAGATTTATTAGCCCATTGATTTTTCTAATGGGATGCGGTCTTCCGATGGTTCACGCTGTCTCAGCATCCAACATTTCCCCACTCATCATGTTGGCTATCGCATTAGTTGTGGATGGTATTCTGAAAAATCAAACGGCAGCAATCGTTTTTGGTTACATTTTCGCCGCTATCACAAAAGGTTATTCAGCGTTTTGGGCACCGCTTCTCCTAATTGTAAAGAAATGGAAAATTGTTCTATGGGGAGGCGTTTTTTCCATTCTTTTATTGATAGCTTCCATCGTTGTTCTTGGTTTGGAAAACCATTTGGACTTCTTTAGTCGGATTATTCCCGAATCAATATGCCTTTATCCTAAAAAGAGCAGTTGGAGCCTGATCCGTGCGGCGCAGCCGTGCGGATCAGGCT
>JAEDLN010000031.1 GCA_016295275.1 Kiritimatiellia bacterium | reverse complement strand
CAAGCGCGTCCATATTCGGGGCTTGGTGGAGCAGGCTTCGAAAGCCGCCGACAAAGAATTTTTGGTTGATCACCATGATACTGATGGACAGAAGCATCTGCACGATGCCCATCATGACATGATTGTCCGCCATAAATCCCGGGAGCGGCCAATTCCACATCATGTGACCCATTGACAGATAGAGGAGAACCACCCAAAAGACGAGAGAGGAAAGAAGTCGTCTTTTCAGGTTTGTCATTTCGCAGCCCTTGAGCCATTCTTCTCCGTTTGCCGCTGTTCCCCGTGGGGAAACGTTCTTTTCGGATTCCTTCAAAGCCGCCGCATAACCGGCATTTTGCACGGCTGCGATAATATCGGCCGGAGAGGCCGTACCCTCCACTGCCATCGAATTGGCGAGCAGGCTGACGGAGCAGGAGGTTACTCCGGAAACCTTTGAAACGGCTTTTTCTACGCGGGCGCTGCAAGCGGCGCAGGTCATTCCCGTAACGGTATATCGTGTCATGTGGAAATCTCCTCTAGTGGCGATATTCCGACTCTTTCGCAGATGGCTGTTTTCCTGTTTTGCGAGCGTCGCGGAAAAGCGGATGCCACGGTTTTGTCGGGCCGGATACGGTTTATCTCCGGATATCGCAGCCTCTGTCGAAATCGTAGCACATTTAGCGGAAAATCTGCATGGGGCGGGTTGGGAGAAATCTTGCGTCGAAGGAATGTGGAACCTTCCTTTTGAAACCGGGAAAGACAAAAATGTAAATAGGAGGGTCTTTTGCTTACAATTTCGTAAAAATCGAATCAAGAAGAAGCGGAATATAGACATATAGAGGTGGAATTTTCGACTGGAATCCGGTTTTTTTCGATTTTGAAGATACATGGCATATCTTTTGCTGAATAGAATCGAATTTCCTTTCTGTTCCGGTGGTATATCCCCGGATTGCCAACGTCACACGCACACACATTTACCATGGAAAACGCACACAACCGGCAACCGAGCACTCCTTTTTTCCAACCCGGTTCGAACCCGACGGCCCGTCCCTCGGACTATGGCCTGTATTGTTTTGCGAATGAGCATGACGCCTGCGGAGTCGGGATGATTGCCCGGATTGACAATCGGGCGACGCACGGCATTTTGGAAAAAGGGATTGGGATTTTGAAGCGTCTCATGCACCGCGGTGCGGCTGGCGGCGATCCGAATACGGGTGACGGTGCCGGGCTTCTGTTTCGGTTGCCGGACACGTTTTTCCGTGCTCAAATGCGTCGGCAGAAGGTTGTTTTGCCGCCGATTGGGCGTTATGCGGTTGCGACGCTTTTTGGCGGTGAAGAAACAGAATCGCTGATCGAGCGTTTCTTTGTATTGGAAGGTCTTTCGATTCTCGGGTGGCGCGAAGTTCCCGTTTGTGCGGATGCGATTGGCGAGACGGCCCGTTCGACGCTTCCTCGGATTCGCCAATTATTCATCGGGGCCGGTTCGATTGAAGAACAGGATGCCTTTGAGCGCAAGCTGTTTGTCGCGCGGCGTCAGATTGAGAAGAAGGTTTCGGGCGTATACATACCGAGTTGTTCTTCGCGCACGATTGTCTACAAAGGCTTGCTGTTGGCGACGCAGATCGATCGGTTTTATCCGGATTTGGCGGATCCCACGGTTGAAAGTCCGTTTGCGCTTGTCCATCAGCGCTATTCGACGAATACCTTTCCGACTTGGAGTTTGGCGCATCCGTTCCGTTATTTGGCGCACAATGGCGAAATCAACACGTTGCACGGCAATCTCAACCAGTTGCGTAGCCGCGAGCCGTTTTTGTCGAGTCCGCTTTTCGGGGACGATCTGAAGAAAGTATTGCCTCTCATTGAGGAAGGGCAGAGCGATTCGGCTTGTTTGGACAACATGCTCGAGTTGTTGGTTTTGGCCGGGCGGAGCATGCCGCATGCGATGCTCATGCTCATGCCGCAGGCATGGGGTGCCAGCTATCACATGGGGCGGGACGTCCGCGGGTTCTTCGACTACCATTCCGAGTTGATGGAGCCTTGGGATGGTCCGGCGGCTGTCGGATTCAGCGATGGCCGTAGCATTGGAGCGATGTTGGATCGAAACGGGTTGCGACCGGTTCGTTGGAGTTTGACGAAGGACGGGGTTTTCACGCTTGCATCGGAAGCCGGTGTCGTGGATTGGAATCCGGCGGACGTTATTCGGAATGGCCGGTTGCGTCCCGGCGAGATGATTTGGTGCGATTTGGAGCATGGACGTTTGGTCATGGATGCGGAAATCAAGAATACGATTGCCCGCCAGAAGCCGTATCGCCGTTGGGCGGCGGAGAACAAGATTGCGATTCACGGACTGTTCGATTCGGTGAATGCGGCGGTCATTCCGGAGAATCTCCATCGTCGCCAGCATCTGTTTGGGTGGACGCGTGAGACGGTCGATTCGCTGATTTTGCCGATGGCGGAAAAGGGGCAGGAAGGCGTCGGATCGATGGGCAACGATGCCGCATTGCCGGTGCTTTCCCGCAAGCCACATTCTCTATTCGGCTATTTCAAGCAGCATTTTGCGCAGGTAACGAATCCGCCGATCGATCCGATTCGGGAGCGGCTTGTCATGAGTCTCACGACCTACATCGGCAATCGCGGCAACATTCTGGCGGAGGAAGAGATCAAGGCGAGCGTCATTCGGCTGGCGCGTCCGATTTTGACGGATGAGGATGTCGTCCGGCTATCGACGAGTCACGAGGCGCATGCCGCCACGGCGATTTTGCCGCTTCGGTGGGAAGGGTCGTTGGATCGTTCGATTGAAGGATTGCAGCGTCGGGCCATCGAGGAGGTTCGCAGCGGGCGCAGCATCTTGATTTTGAGTGACAGGACGCTCAGCGAGAAGGATTTGCCGATTCCATCGCTGTTAGGGGTGGCGGCGGTCAACCGCGCGCTCATTGACGCCGGCTTGCGTCCGCCGGTTGGATTGATCGTGCAGAGCGGCGAAGTTGCCGAGGTGATGGACTATGCGTTGTTGCTCGGGTATGGAGCGACGGCGATTCACCCGTATCTGGCGTTGGAGACGGTCTCGGACTTGGCGGTTTCGGGGCGGACGAATGCCAATGCCGCCCGGAGTGCCGAGAACTACATTACGGCCGTTGACAAGGGGTTGCTCAAGATCATGTCGAAGATGGGCATTTCCACGTTGCGGTCTTACCGTTCCGCGCAGATTTTCGAGGCGGTTGGTTTGGATCGTTCGGTCATCGACCGGTTTTTCCCGGGAACAATCTCCCGCATTGGCGGTTTGACGATTGCGGATTTGGAGGCGGAGAGTTTGGCGCGTCACGACGAAGCGCTTGCCCGCATTGACGAGGCGGCTCTTCCCGCCGGCGGGGAATACAAATGGCGCAATGACGGGAAAGACCATTTGTGGACACCGGCCTCGCTTGCCGCGTTTCGGCAGGCGATCGAGCGCAACGATGCTGCGAAGTACCGGGAGTATGCGGATTTGATCAACAAGCAGGCCGGGCATCTCTGCACCTTGCGCGGGCTGTTCAAGTTTGCAAAGACGACGCCGATTCCCATCGAGGAGGTCGAGAGCGTTCCTTCCATCATTCGCCATTTTGTTTCCGGCGCCATGTCGCTCGGTTCGCTTTCGCCGGAGGCCCACGAGACGATTGCCATTGCCATGAACCGCATGGGAGCGGCCTCCAATTGCGGTGAAGGCGGAGAGGATCCCAACCGGAACAAGCCGGCGGCGGACGGGCAGGATCGCCACAGTCGAATTCGCCAAGTTGCTTCCGGCCGGTTTGGCGTCACGATCGACTATCTTGCCAAGGCGCAGGAGTTGCAGATCAAGATTGCCCAAGGTGCCAAGCCGGGTGAGGGCGGACAATTACCCGGCATCAAAGTCGATGAAGAAATTGCGCGTGTCCGGCATTCGACGCCGCACGTCACGCTGATTTCTCCGCCGCCCCACCACGATATCTATTCGATCGAGGATTTGGCGCAGTTGATCTACGACTTGCACAATGCCAATCGCGAGGCGCGCATTTCGGTCAAACTCGTCAGCGAATCGGGCGTCGGCACGATTGCCGCCGGTGTTGCCAAGGGGCATGCGGACATGATCCTCATTTCGGGGCATGACGGCGGAACGGGTTCGTCGCCGCTCACTTCCATCAAGCATGCGGGTCTTCCCTGGGAGTTGGGGCTTGCCGAAACGCAGCAGACGCTTGTCGCCAACCGGTTGCGCGATCGCGTTCGCCTGCAAGTCGACGGTCAGATCAAGACGGGGCGCGATGTTGTGATCGGCGCGCTTCTGGGTGCCGAGGAATTCGGATTCGGTACAACGGTTCTGGTCTGTCTGGGGTGCGTCATGATGCGCAAATGCTCCGGCAATTGCTGTCCGGTCGGCGTAGCGACGCAGGATCCGGTTCTCCGTAGCTTTTTCCGCGGAAAGCCCGAATACATCGAGAACTTTTTCCGCTTTGTCGCGGAAGAGGTTCGGGAGACGCTTGCCGCGCTTGGCTTGCGGTCGCTCGATGAAGCGGTCGGACGCAGCGATTTGCTTTGCATGGACGATGCGCTTGCCTTCTACAAGACGAAGCATCTTGATTTCTCCCGCATTTTCCAACCGGCAATCGGAAGCGATGCCATTCGTTGGGGCGGCCGGCTTCAAAAAGTGGAAACCTACGACGAGGCGCATCTCCTGCCCGAAGTGCGTCCCTTCTTCGAGCGCCTCGCGGCGAAAGACGATGCGGCGAAGGGTGAGAAGCGGCAACTTGTTCTCGAGCGTGTCCTCCGGAACGAAAATCGTACGGTCGGCACGGAAACCAGCTGTCTGCTCGATCGCACCTTTGGGGTAGACGGTCTGCCCAAGGATACGCTGACGGTTCGGTTCACCGGTTGTGCCGGGCAGAGTTTCGGCGCCTTCCTGGCACCCGGCATGACCTTCCAGCTCCAAGGCGAAGCGAACGACTTTATCGGAAAAGGACTTTCCGGCGGCGTCATCGTCGTACAGCCTCCGAAGGAAGCACCGTTCAAAGCGGAAGAGAATGTCATTGCCGGCAATGTCGTCGGATTTGGCGGTACGTCCGGAGAAATCTACATCAACGGACAAGCCGGCGAGCGTTTTTGCATTCGCAACAGCGGCATTACCGCGGTTGTCGAAGGGGTTGGCGATCACGGGTGCGAGTATATGACGGGCGGACGTGTCGTTGTTCTGGGACCGACGGGCGTCAATTTTGCCGCCGGCATGACGGGCGGCATTGCGTACGTCTACGATGCAACGAACGATTTCGATTTGAATTGCAATGTCGAATCGGTTGATTTGGAGCCGGTTCTTGCCGAATCGGAGGAAGAAGCGGAACTTCTTCGTTTGATTCACGAGCATGTTCGCCGGACCGAATCGCCCCTTGCCAAATCCATGCTCGACAATTGGGAAATCGTCCGTCCCCGTTTCATTCGCATCATTCCGATCGATTACCGGAAGGCGCTTGCGATGCAAAAAGCGAAACAATCGTAACGGGGTTTCGCATCGCTTCCGCCCCGCCGCCGCGTTTTGCCGGCGGCGGGGGAGCGGTAGCGAGCCGCCGCGGGTGGTGGGGAGCCCCCACGGACGATGGCGGCCGAGCATCGCGCCGCCCGGGTAATGCGCGTGGGTAATGCGGTGCACCCCACGCAGGTGTAATGGCGGTAGGGCGCGATGTCCCTATCGCGCCGCTCGGGTAATGCGTGTGCGAATTTTACGTGCGCGATGCGCGTGGGTAATGGCGGCGCGAGCCGGGAGGCCCGGCGGCCGATCATCGCGCCGGGTGCGCGGCCCTGCCGCGCACCGTGCCGCGGACAGAGCCGCGGCATGCAAAACTCTCAGCGTGTGCTACTTGCCAAGCCGCGCACTGCGGCGGTGAGCCACCGCGGGCAATGGCGCGGCGGGCCGAGCCGGGAGGTGCGGCTTTATTGGAAGGAGAGGGTCTGTTTTTTTTCGCCGAAGTCATCATCGTGGATGAGAGGAGCGAATGGGGAATGGTCTGGTAGGCGGAAGCGGTATAGGGTTGTATTGCCGACCCGTTCGATGATGGCATTTCCCGGAGCGTCAAGCGAGTGGATGGATTTGCCTGGAAAGGATTCGACGAAATCGCCTTTGGTGTGCATGTCATCAGTAACGGCGAGAACGGCGACTTTTTCGCCGGATGGCAGGCGGCCCATCCAGAGACGGGCGGAAAGATCGGTGGTTCCTTGCCACCATTTTGAGGCATCGGGTTGCGTCACCCAGAGATTCTGCACGGTATCCGCGGGATGGAAGGCGGGAAGACATGCGAAGGTTTCGATAGGCGCAGTAAACAGGTTCTCCGACCATTCCGGCAGAGAAATCGGCGGGATGACGGGAAGGGAGAGACGAACAGGTGTCCGGCCGGGAACGTCCATTTGGACATGGAGCGCTTCGGGGGCGATCCGTTTTTCGCGAGCAGTTTGCACCTGTGCGGGAGTAGCGACGGAGAGCCGGAAGCCTTGCGAGCCTGCATGTACCGAGACTGCCAGGAGGTTCCTTCCGGCATGGAGCGGAAGATCGAAGCAATTGGCGGTTGCTGGGTTTTGATCGGATCCGTTTCCGTTTGGAACGGTTGTAAACACTTCTTTACCATTGACATACCAGGTCATCCACCAATCGGCGGAGGCTCCGATGCGGATGCTTGTATCGCGTGCGGCATCGAGGGTTGTCATGAGGACGGCGGTTTGCGGGCTTCCGTTCCACTTGCAGAATTGTCCGAGCGGGAAAACACCGGTTACGGGGTCGGGCGCGGTCAAGCGGGCGGGGATACCGAGGATCGATTTGGGACAATGGGCGGTTTTCGGGAATTGGAAGACCGGTTTCAGAGAGGAATCGGGCAAAGGGCCATAGAGCATCCAAAAAGGCGCAAAGGAAACGTCGGTCCGTGTCGTTCCGGCGGTCAACTCGAAGGGGATGCGGGCTTGAGCGTGTGGGGCGATTCGGAGATTCCGTACGGAAGGCTTGACCGAGAGCGGGATTCGAATTGAATCGGGCGTAAAAGAAAGTTTTGTTTCGAGCGGGACGGGCAACGGATTGCGGGCGATGATTTCGCCGGTCGTCTGCGGGGTATCGGAAAAGGCAATTTGGTCCAGCGCGTCGTGTGAGACTAGTTCAAGCAAAGGCGAAGCGTAGTATGGGAGAGGTGAATCGGGAGGGGCGGTCCATTGCAGATAGATGGGGTAGCGGGAGACGGCGCATTCGACTGTTCCGGAGATTTCGCTGAGAAGGGGTAAAGGGTTCCCGAAGAGATCGGAGAGAGTAGGGGTCGGTTTGGCGATGGAGGCGAGATGAATACGGACCGGCTGAGGGGCAGTGGAGTCGTTCCATAGGACGAGGACGCGTGAGATGGTTTTGTCGGAGTCAGCGGAAATGGTTTGGAAGAGATGGGCTTGAATTCCCGTCGAACCGAGTTGAATTTCGGCGGTATGGACATGGTGGCGCAAGGTTCGTACAAGTTGGCGGAAGGCGAGTGCGGCGGGGCGCGGTTCGCGTTTGTTCAGAAGACTTCCGTAGCTTTCCGGATGTTCGAAGAGAAGGCGAAACCAGATCAGGAAAGGATGTTTTTCGCGTTGGGCGAAGACGAATTTTTCGACGCAGGTGGCGGCCTGCAGGTTTTCCTGATCGGGACCGGCGGCGGCGACACCGGTCTCTGTATCTACCCAAAGCAAGTTCGACAGACTTTCTTCGGAGGCGGCTTGTTTCAGACGGGCGAGTGCGTTTTGTTCGGCCTGGAAGAGGGGACCGTGAGCATGGTAGGCGATGCGGTCCGGGCGACGGGATCCGCGTGCAAGACCCTCAAAGAATTCGCGAATACGAATCGCGCTTTCTTTCCGATGGCTGGCATTTGCCAGTCCGCCATTTAGGACGCAAGTATTGGGATCGGCGACATGGATGGCATCTGCGAGGGTGGAAAAACCTTCCAAATAGCGCGGCATTCCGGCGGGAAAGAAGAAAGATAGATCGGGTTCGTTTCCAAGTTCCCAGAAAGGCGGTTCTTCTGTTGCGGCGAAATGTGCTGCAAAGGATTTGGTCTGTGCCAGATTTTTCCGGAAAGCTGCCTCATCCGTATCCTTCGGCACGTCGAGGACGGCAAGCATGCGAAGTTTTTCCCGGCGATAGTTATCCATGATTTCGCGGGCTTCTTCCGGGCGGTTCGGCCGGAGGCCGGTTCTAACGAGATCAACCCCCAAAAGCCGAGTCCAGGTCATCAGTTCGGAAGATGTGTCGGCACGGTCCAGCCGGATGTCGAGGCCATAGAGAAATTCGTTTTCGGAGGCTTTTTCCGGAGAGGTATCTGCGTCAGGGGCGAAGCCTATGGCGTGCCGGAATGTGTTGACGGTTTTTCCGGTTTTGTCTTGAAGAGTCAGTTTGAGATCAGCGATTCCGCAGGGGAAATTCCGTGAATCGAGAAGGATGGAGAATGACCGGCGGGATTCCTTTGGAAGATGAATTGGAATGGTTTGATTGGCTACGGGGGGCGGGGCGGAACGGGGATCGGAATCGAGAGGTGGTCGTGCTTGCAATCGACACAGAAGCGTACCATCGAACGGGAGCAGAGCCAGGTTGGCGAGGTTGGCGGAAAGTCTGATTTGCTCTCCCGGCGAGAAGAGGAATACGGACCGATCGTCGGCGTTCAGATCGATCGGAGGTATCAGGCGGGTGAAATCGGGGGAAGAGACTCGATCGATGCCGCGCAGGCGAAGCGACCGAATGAGCCAATCCGCATTGGACGCCTGCAGCAGAAGATCAGGTGCGCCGTCATCAGATGAGAAGGAGGCGCAATCGATGGAAAAGCGGATTGTCCGAAGTTCGGGAGAACCGCCCCAGCGCGTCCCCGCCCGAACCATTCCGTTGGTCGTGTGCAACAGAATGTTCATGGAGCTGTCGGCGGTATGGACATACTCGAGTTCACCTTCGAGGACCGGCATTTTCGCCCCCATAAAAACGGGATCGGTCAACGTGCAGCGCAGGGAACGGAGCCATCCACGTTTGGAATCGGCACCTTGGCGAATGCGCCAGACAGGGAGTGGTTTTCCTTGGACGGTAATGGTGTCAGGGGAGGCGAAAGAGCGATCGAAAACGAGTCCTTGCTCGATGGGTTCCGCATCGAAAAGAATTTCTGCGACCGGTGGCGTTTGCGGATGCGGTGCCGGGGCTTTTTTCCGAGGGAGGTTGATACGGCGGATTCCGGAACCGGGCGTCCCGATGCAAAGGCGGTCATCGGCAAAGCAGACAACAGACCGTTTGCTTCGAAAGGGGAAGACCGGTTCGAGTCCGGCAAACGTTTTGCCGTCATCTTCGGAAAGAAAAACCATCTGCGGCGTACAGACGGCGATGCGTCCGGGCGTGCCTTCATCGAGAGAAAAGCCGTAGACGGGGGCGTCGAGACTTTTCCGCCAGGAAAGGCCGCCATCGCGCGTTTCGAAGAAACCGGCTTCCCGAAGGGAAACGAGAAAGCGTTCGGGGGTGCGGGGATCGGCGGCTATCTTCCAGCTACGGAAGGAGGCGGGGAGTCCGTATTTGCCTGTGATTTCGGACCAAGCGGCGTCGTTTGGCGATCGGCGGAAAGCACGTCCGCAATCATGAGAGAAAGCAAGCAAAGTTCCGTTGGGGGAGACGGCGATTTCGCGTTCGGTCGTCCAGATCGAGTCGCGGAAGAGTTTGACGCCTTGGGGAAGCCCTTGGTCGAAGCGCGTCCAGTTTTCACCTCCGTCTGTCGAGCGGTAGATACCGCCGCCGGCAGGTTGGGAAGGAGAGGCGACAGGACCGGAGATGGCGAGATAGACCTCATCCGGGTTTTCGGGATGGACGCATACGGAATTGGAACGAAATCCGGTTTGATCGGAGAGATCCGGGAGCCCCCGCATTGCAGGGCGGCGCCAGTGGAGTCCGGCATCGTTGCTTTGGAAGAGTTGGTTGGCGTGCCAGAGCCATGTGCGCGGACCGACGGCGTAGACACGATTTGGGGCGGCATGACAAGGGGAGATATCTTTTATATTGTTGGAAATGCCGCGAAGACGTCCCCAGACGGAAAAGGTTTCTGCATTGTCGAACGATTGGAAGTATCCGACGTCAGCGGCACCTGCGTGAATCCGAGACGGATGGGCGGGATCTTGTGCAAGGGTATGGACGACAGTCATTTCGATGCCATCGATAGCGAGCGTCCAGTTTGTTCCCGCATCATCCGTTCGGTAGCAGGCGTACCAATCGGTAAAGTACCAGCGATCGGGGTTGTTGGGGGCGATAGCGATAAAGCCGAGTGCGGCTCCAAAGTGCGATTCGATCGGTTGCGTATGGCGTGCATACCAACCTTCGTCATGAATGGATTGCGGAGGCGGTAGTTTTTGCCAGACGGCATTTGGTTTTTTGGAGTCGAGACGATAGAAAGAGCCGCCATGTGCACCGGCTAGGAGAAAATCGGGGCCTGCAGCCAGGGCGGCGTAAGAACCATCGGAGCGAGCATCGCCGGGAGGCGGCAGTTTATCTGAGCCCGGCGAAGGAAGCCAGGTTTTGCCGAGGTCATCGGAAAAGCGAAATTGCGGAGGTTTTCGGAACAATCCGTGCAGGCGCGCCGGATTGCAAGGATCTTGAATGCACTCGTATAATCCTTTGACAGGAAGGGCGTGCCAAGAGATTCCTCCGTCATCCGTCCGGAAGAATCCGCCGTTCATGTTTCGTCCATTGCGGTTGGCGTTCACGGTTGTCACCCAGATTCGTTTCGGCTGCGTCCGATCGATGACGATACCGCTGGGATAGTGGTTGGTCAGTCCGATTCGGCTCCATGTTTTTCCGAAATCGAAGGAGCGGAATAGCCCTTGTTCGATGGATGCGGCATAGACGGTATCGGGGGATGTTGGATCAGAAACGAGGATGTCGCCGGCAGCCCGGTCTTCACCGGAACCCTCGAAAGGAGCGGATTGAACGAGAGAAAAGTTTTTTCCGGCGTCTTGGCTTCGAAAGATGCCCAAGGGCGTTTCCCATGGCGTACCGGCGGCAATGAGGAGTTCATCGGGGCGGTCAGGGTGTGCGAGAATTCCTCGGATTTGGCGGACGGCTTCGCCGGGAGGAAGCGAGTCTCCGAGCAATTTCCAGGAACGTCCTGCGTCATCGCTCCGGTATGCGCCGCCTACGTCTGTGGCGAGATAGATACGGTTAGGATTGGAGCGGGGGATGCTCATTCGTTGCAGGTATCCTCCGGAACCGATTTTGCATGGTTCCCATTCGCTATCAAGGGTTTGGACGGGAAGCGATGGAGAGGCGCAACAGGCGGTGGCGAGAAGGGTTGCCGCCGTGCCGGACAAAACCATATATCTTAGAGGCGCATTCATGAATGGAGCATGTGATGAAGCCGAAATCAAGGAAAAGTTGTTTTCCTGCAGATCGGTGGCTTAGAGAATGATGACGAGCGAGCCTTTGAGTTTGCGAGACAGCAAGACGGCGTTGGCGGTGTCGTATCCTTCTGTCGAAATGAGCGAAATCTGGAAACCGGGCGGAATCGAATCGAAGGAACCCGTTATCGTATCCTTGTCGGGATTCGGTTTTGCGGAGAGGATGATCCACTCGCCCAACGAGCGGTTGGGCGTGGGGTCTCTGAGAACAAGGTTTCCCCCGAGGGTGATGGAAGCTGTTGAAGCTGTGAGAGCGGTGGCGGTTGTGTCATCGGTTATTGTGATTTCGAAGGAACTGTCTTCCAGAAAAGCGAGAGAGGTGAATGTATTGCCGATAGAAAGCGTACCGCTACGGCGACCCGTGCGGGAATCGCGTTCCCCGGGGGCAATGAAACCATTGGCACCGACGAAGATTCCGGTAGCGGTTGTGGAAGGCGCTTCACCGAGAAGAAGGCGGTTTTTCGCATCACCGGCCTGGATGCTTCCGGATCCGCCAATACCACGTGCGCGGGTGGTCGTGCCTCCCCAAACCATGGGATAGCGTGCGGATTCCGACAATTCGACGGATACGGTCCGCGGAACGGCATTTTCGTTATTGGCGGCGAGCGTTCCGGAAGCAACTTGGATCACGCCGACAAGGCCCGAGTTGTCGCCGGAAAGCACAACGCCGCCACCGCCGGCAGAGGAAGTAATCATGATTACGTCGTCTGGATCCGTATTGCCGGACATGATTTTCGAGGAGCAGGTAAGCGTCTGGCGTCCAAGAATGCGGAGAGGTTCCGATCCGAGCAGGATCGTTCCGTTTTTGATCGTCGGTTTTGTATTGCGGTGGAGAATAAGTCCGGAGCCGATGGAGAGTGTATATCCTGCCAGATCGACAGTTGTTCCCCAGTTTTTGAAAACGAGGCAGTTGGCCATGCCATTGGCTTCAAGAGAAACGGCGGAAGAGTTCAAGAGAACATTGTCTTCTATTGTCGCCTGCTCCAGTCCAAGGGTGAACATGGAGGATTCCGGAATGGTAACGAAGCCGGCATCGGCGGTATAGGTAACGGGGAGAGCCGGATCCAGATAGTCTGTCGACTGGTAGAATGTCTCAGCTTTTGCAAAAGAATTCACGCCTGCCCAAGGAATGATGGAAACACGGGAGGAGTCTGGCTGGGAGGAGAATGTTGCCCCGCCGCCGACCAGATTGGATGAGAGATCCGTGTCGACACGGATGAATGCCGAGGAGCCGAGTTGGGCGGAATCGGTCGCACCGAGCGTGAGGAATGCGTTGTTGTTGCGGGAGAGCGTTCCAAAGAGTTGTTTGGACGAACCGCGTGCGATGATGCCGGAAAGACCGGATTTGAGTTGCAGGTTTTCGGCCGAAACGGAACCCGTCGATTGCAAGAAGCCACCTGCAAGTGTAATGGTTTGTGGTGTAATGGCGGGTTCCAGCGACAATTTTGCATTTGCGCCGAGCGAAAGATTCCGGACATCGGGGATTCCGTGCAAACCGCCGATTCCCCAATTGTACAGATAGGTTACGCCACCGAGAAATTCTGCTTCGCCGGAAGACGTTTCAATCGCGCCGTAGAGTTTCAGAAATCCGTTTCCCGTGCGGAGAAACGAGGTACCTCGAATCGATCCGTAACAGGATAGCGTATCCAATCCGGATGTGCCGGATCCGGCGGAAACGGAGACGATAGCGGGATGGTTTTCGAAATCGAAATCGATGCGCGAGCTTTCGTTTCCTTGAACACCGATTCTCATGGGTACCGCATCGGAAGCTGCACCGATATCGACGAGAAGAGAGCCGCCATTGCGGAAAATGAATTTTTTCGGTCCGTTTGCCGCTTCAATAACGAGCGGAGCGCTTGTTTCATGCATCACGCGCAGTCCCGTCGGTGCAACAAGGCGATCGCTATCAAGCGAAAGGACGGTTCTTGACAAAGGGGAATCCGCACCCGAAAAAGTATCGTCGCAGATGGAATCTCGCCAATTGTCCGCATCCAGATAGTTTGCGGTTGTTTGGGTGGAAATCCATTCGGCTTTGGCTGTCAGGATTAAGAGAACAATGGGCAGAAACCGGAACGTTTTCATAGTGGTGAGGGCTAGAGACGGGATGATGGATGTGGAGTGCCGGACTACAACGGGAAGGAAAGCCGGTCGGAGGCATTGACAGCGATGGACTGAATGCTCTTAGGCTTTTTCTGTTGTGCCTGCAGGATATGCAATGCGTTGCGCAAGATGTCATGGACATCGAAACCGAGACGTCGAACCGCCGGAATGGCAGCTCGGGGGGACGCGGGGCTGTTTCCGTGTGCAACAACCAAAAGATCGTCTGGAATCGAGAGCCGGGCCGTCATGACGGCCGAGAGTGTTTCCGGAAGCAAGTTGTCATCGCAAACCAGCAATCCATCGGGGCGTTCCATTTTCGGGAGTGATAGCAAGAGACGCACGAGATTGTATGCGCCTTCGGCATAGGTGCCGGGCATGCTGAGACGGAAGCATTCCGGAACGGACAGACCTGATTTGACGAGTTCGTCTCCTGCCAGATTGGCGAGATGCTGTTCGCCGGCGAGTACGGCGACCCTCCGCCTTTTTCCTTCCATCATAATCCGGGCTGCGACCTTATGGAAGGAATTCCAATTGACGCCGACGCTTGGAAGGTTTGGATTCGGGTTGGAGGCGAATAGCAGAACATGCGGGAATGGGAAAGGCGGTTCCCAATTGGTCAGCTGGTCTCCATTGACCACAAGGACTCCGGCGATGCGATGCTTCTGCATATCTTCGAGAAGTTCTGCGTAGGCAGGGCAATCGGCATGCGGAGTGACATGGAAACGGATATCGATTTGGCAATGGTAGTTCTCCTGTGCGGATAAGGCCTGCATGGCGATCGATTCCCAAAAAAGATTCCATCCGCCTGCACCGTGCAGTCCTGGTTCCGATGGAAAAATAAGGATATAGCGGTTTTGATTGGGGGGATTTTCCGTTACAAAAGTACCGCGTGTTGTTTTTGCGGAAATAAAACCTTCCGCTTTCAGAAGCGCCAAGGCGCGGGTGAGGGTAGGACGTCCGACCGCATAGAGATCGCACAGCACATCCCAGGTGGGAAGCTTGGAACCGGGAGTCCATTTGCCGCATACGATTTCCGCGCGGATTTTGTCTGCGATATCGCCGTAGCGTGCATCGCTTCGTTTCGGGGAAAGCGAGAGAGTTTTCATTAGTTAATACTAAAAATTCTTTAACCTTAACCAAGTATGAACCAACGGCAGTTCTTTTGTCAACCTTTTTTTTCGAACCGGCGTATCCCAGCATTTTAGGCTACGTGAAAAGAGAGGAAAAGAGTGCCAGATGGGGACATCGCGCCGGGTGCGCGGCTCTGCCGCACACCGTGCCGCGGACAGAGCCGCGGCATGCAAAACTCTCAGCGTGTGCGGGATGCCAAGCCGCGCACCGCGGTGGCGAGCCGCCACGGGC
>JAEDLN010000239.1 GCA_016295275.1 Kiritimatiellia bacterium | reverse complement strand
GAGCCTGTTGGAGCAGGAAGCGCTTGCCCGGTTGAAGGGCTCCGGAATTGGGATGTTGGTGACGGCGTGTTTGGTCCTGTTGCTTTTCATTGTCGTCAATTCGCTTGCGCAGTTTGTCAGCATGTATTGTCTGCGTTGGGTCGGCGAGCGAGTCGTCATGGATTTGCGCGTCAAGCTCTTTACGCATTTGCAGAAGCTATCCCTGTCGTTTTACACCTCATCCCGTGGCGGCGACATGATTTCACGCACGGTTGCGGACACGCAGCTATTGCAGAGTACGGTTTCCAATGTCATTACGGATGCGATTCGCGAACCGTTGAAGTTTGTGATGGTTCTCGGGTTCATTCTTCTATTGGAATGGCGTCTGGCGCTTGTTTCGATCGTATTGCTTCCGACGGTGATTGCGCCGATCATCTTCATCGGGCGCAAATTGCGCCGCATCAGCCGCGAAGGTCAGAAACGGCTGGCGGAGCTCACGTCTGTGATGAAAGAGGCGTTTGACGGCGTGACGGTTGTAAAAGCATTTGGCCAGGAGGAGCGGGAAGAGGCTCGTTTTTCCACGTTATGCTACGGTTTTTTCCGTCAGATGGTTCGAGCGACGAAAGCGAAGAGTTTGAACGATCCGATTTCCCACACGATTGGCGGCATTGGCGGCATGGCCGTTTTGATTTATGCGGTTGTGGCGCAGATGCCGATCGAGGAGTGCGTCGTTTTCGCATGTGCGATTTGGGCGTTGTACGAACCCATCAAAAAAATCGGGCGCATTTCGATGGAGATCCAGCAGAGTTCCGGTGCGGCGGATCGCGTATTTGAGATCATGGATACGCCCGTGAAGATTTCGGATTCTCCGAATGCGAAGCTGTTGGATACGAAGCTGGAAACGATTGAATTCCGGGATGTCGAATTTCGATATGGCGAAAAGACGGTTTTCGACAAAATGAATCTGACGATTCGTGCGGGCGAGAGTCTGGCGATCGTCGGACCGTCCGGCGGCGGCAAGACGACGCTTGTCGCGTTGCTGTTGCGCTTTTTCGATCCGCAAGGCGGCGGCATTTTCCGCAACGGGGTGAATTTGCGGGATTTGTCGATCGAATCGCTTCGAGGGCATATCGGGCTTGTTTTGCAGGATACGTTTCTCTTCAACGAGTCGATTGCCGACAATATCGCGTACGGAAATCCGGAGGCGACGCGCGAAGAAATCATTGCCGCAGCCAAGGCGGCGCATGCCCACGAATTCATTCTTGCGAAGGAAAATGGGTATGACACGTTGGTGGGAGAGCGTGGCGGCTCGCTTTCGGGCGGGCAGCGTCAGCGCATTGCCATTGCGCGTGCGTTGGTCCGTCATCCGGAAATTCTGATTTTGGACGAAGCGACCTCGGCGTTGGACACGGATTCGGAGCGTGCCGTACAGGCAGCCATTGACGAATTGATGAACAAAATGACGGTTGTGGTGATTGCGCATCGGCTTTCGACGATTGCCAAATGCGACCATGTCGCGGTATTGGCGAATGGCGGTGTGGCGGAGTATGGCACAAAGGAGACGCTGTTGCAGAATCCGAATGGCATCTTTGCGCATTTGCACCATTTGCAATTTGGCGAATCGGGTCATTCTTGATGGGTGCCCGATCGGTAGGACAGGCGATTCATGGAGACGATTGAACAGCATTCCGGAAAACCCGTCAAAAACGGACTCGCGAGGAATTTGAAACGGTTTAAGGCGTTTTTTCTCGCGATTCCGGAGTTGTTGCTATTGGGTCTGGGAATCGTGCTGATTGGGCCGCTTCCGCGAGGCATCGAGCGTTGGCTGGGGCGAATGGTGGGACTGAGTTTTTTCCGGTTTCACCGACGGTATCGTCGCGTGGCCCGTCAAAATGTCGATCTCGTTTTCGGAGATCGTTTGACGGATCGGGAGAAAACGGCGTTTATCCAGAAGTGTTTTCTGCATGCCGGACAGGTTGTAGTGGATTACTTTTGGTTTTCGTATCGGGTCGGCAAGCGCATTTCGACCTATTGCGAATTTGGCGATGAATCGGCTCGCCGCTGGGTGACGGAGTCTTTTCCGGGCATTTTCTGTACGGCACATTTTGGCAATTGGGAATTGGGCGGGCATTTCATTTCGCAGCATGGCCGCCATTTGTCGAGTGTCTTCAAATCGGTTGGCGGCAATGCGGTTTCGAAAATGCTGCGCCATTTTCGGGGATCGAGCGGGCAGCATGTGATTGAGCGAAAGGGTGCGATGAAGGGCGTTGTGCGGGCATTGCGTGCGAATGCGGTCGTAGCGATGCTGCTGGATCAGCATACGGAGCTGACGGATGGCGGCATTTATCTCGAGTTCTTCGGACTTCCTGCAACCTTTTCGCAATCGGTTGGCGTTTTATCGTATCGGCTCAAGGTTCCGATTTTGATTGCCGCCATGGTTTACGATGGGGAACGCGATCGCTATGTGATGCGGACGATTCGGGAAATTACCGCTGAAACGGCGGCTTCCATGACACCGGAGTCGATTACCTGTGCCATTCGGGACGGGTTCGAAGAGATGATTTGCCGTTGGCCGCATCAGTGGCTGTGGATGTATCGCAGATGGAAGCGTTTTCGATTGTGCGATGATAGCACGCGTTTTCCGTCGTATGCGCGGTTGGACGGGTATTCCACGATGGAGACGCCCTGTCTGCCCGGAAAGCCGGCCGAGCTACGTTGAGAGGCGGACGCACGGCGCAACGGGGCGCGCAACGTGGGCGCGGCGGGGAGCCCCCGCTGGCAAGCCGCGGCATGCAAAACTCTCAGCGTGTGGTGGCGAGCCGCCACGGGCAATGGCGATGCGGCGCGAGCCGGGAGACGCGGCGGCGCGATGAGGACATCGCGCCCGGCGGCAACGGGAGCGGACCACGGGAGCGGGCGAAGAAGGGGACGGGCAACGGGAACGGGCGAAGGGGGACACGAGTGGAGCGCATGGTCACGGGGCACGGCGGCGCGATGAGGACATCGCGCCCTACCGCAACGGGACCGGACCACGGGAACGG
>JAEDLN010000238.1 GCA_016295275.1 Kiritimatiellia bacterium | reverse complement strand
AGAGGATGCGATGTTTTCGCGTAAGGGAGGTTTTGACGAGTCCGATCCGTCCGGCGGGGCGTCCGGCGATGATGATTTCAGCCGCGCAGCCCTTTTCGAACGCATCGAAATCGCACTGGTTGAAGCGCATGGCGGGCGTATGGAGGCGTTCGGCGAGGCCTTCAAGTGCACCGGTGAGCCAGCGAAGGGATTCGGAAGGCTCGACCTTTCTCATTTGGTCGGTGACATCCCGTCCTGCGAATCCCATAATTGCAAGGCAGACGTGATCGTCCTCCGAAGGGGCGCCGGTTTTTTCATCGAGGAAGAAGACGCGGCCCATTTCGAAGACGGCGCCGGTATCGACGCCATGCGCTTGGTTACGGGCGAGGACATCGATGATTTGCGGGGCCAAAGCGTCTCGAAGAACGGACTGATCGGCGGAGACGGGATTCGGCAGAATAACGCGTTTTTCCTTGTTTGCGGTGGAAAACGCATCCAAGATTGCGGGAGCGGTAAAGCTGTAGTTGAGCACCTCGGAGAAACCGAGACCGGCGAGCGCATGACGGCAAGCGGCCGCCGCGCGCACGGGAGTATCATTGGCATCGGCCACAATAACGGAGGAGGGAACGATATCCGGCAGAGCCTCGAGACCCTCCATGCGGGCGACTTCTTCGACCAGATCGCATTCATCGGTGCAATCGACGCGATAGGATGGAACACGAACCGTAACGGAGTCGGCATCTTGAGCAACGATCTCAAAGCAGAGGGCTTTGAGGATTTCGATTTGGCGCGTGTTTTCGATCGCAAGACCAATCAGCTCGCGGGCGCGCTGAAAGCGCAGTGTGATTTCGCGCGGTGCGGGGTCGCGGTGGTCATCGGCAACGACACCGGAAGCGACGGTTGCGTTGGCGTAACGGACGAGCAGATGGCATGCGCGGCGGCTTGCCCAGTCGGGCAGGAACGGATCGACACCGCGTTCGTAGCGGTGAGCGGCTTCCGTATGGAGACCGAGGGTCGTTTCGGTATCCTTGACGGACGGAGCATCGAAGGCGGCGGCCTCGAGGAGAACGGAGGAAGTATCGGGCTCGATTTCGGAGCCTTCGCCGCCCATCACGCCTGCGATGGCGAGCGGGGTTTGCGGATCGGCGATCAGGAGCATGGAAGGATCGAGCTTTCGATCTACGCCATCAAGGGTACGGATGGTTTCGTTTTCCGTTGCGTTACGGACGATGATTTTGTGATCGTGGACTTGACGATAGTCGAACGTATGGAGCGGCTGTCCGCATTCAAGCATGACATAGTTGGAGACGTCGACCACCACATCGATGGAGCGCATTCCGCAGAGTTCGAGACGCTTGCGGATGAAATCGGGAGAAGGGAGGCGTTCGACATGCGGAAGGACGCGTGCCGTATAGCAAGGGCAGGCCTTTGGATTCCGGATTTCGACGGAGCAGAGATCGGAGGCCTTGGCATCTGCTGTTTCCGGGAAATCGATTGCCGGCATTTTGAGCGGGCGTCCGAGGATTGCGGAAAATTCGCGTGCGATACCGAGGACGGACAGGCAGTCGCTCCGGTTCCATGTAACCTCGACCTGGAAGACGGTTTCGGACGAACCGTAGAGTTTTTCCATAGGTGTTCCGGGCTTGGTGTCGGCCGGGAGTTCCATGATTCCGGAGTGGTCGGCAGAGATGCAGAGTTCGGCGGCGGAGCAGAGCATTCCGAAGCTCTCGATGCCACGAAGCTTGCCCTTTTTGAGCACCTCGCCGTTTTCGGGAACCTTGGCACCGATGTGTGCGAAGGGAGTCAACAGTCCGGCGCGGCAATTCGGCGCTCCGCAGACTACCTGAAAATCCTGTTCGCCGTCGAATACCGTGCAGACATGCAGGTGATCGGAATTCGGATGCGGTTCACAAGTTTTCACGAGACCTGCGACGATTTTGTCGAAGCAAGGCCCGACGGTTTCGATATCCTCGATTTCGATACCGGCAAAGGTGATGCGATCTGCCAGTTCCTCGAGGGATAAATCGGAAATGTCGATATATTCGGCTAGCCAGGAGATAGGTAGTTTCATGGTGGAAAAAGAAGCAATTCAGAATGATCCGGATTCTAATACAGCGGTACCGGAATATCAACCCGAAGAGTCGGGAAGACGCATAACCCGCGCCCCTGCGGCAGACGCTGCCGGACATTGAGGCGCGGGATTTTCATAGGGAGCGGCAATTAATAGGCGGAGTCGGGGAAGTAGTTTTCCGCGGCATTGGAGGCATCGATGACCTCAGCCGGAATGACTTCGACGGCGTCGGCGGCGGGAAGTTCCTTTCCGTTGAGCAGATCCAAGGCGCGTTGAGCCGCGACATAGATCATTTTAGGCGGATAGGTAACGGTCTGCGATACGAGCGGATTTTTGTCGAGAATCAGTTTTACGATAGCTTTGGAACCGCCGCCGCCGAGGAGAAGCTTGAGGTCGGTCCGTTTGGAATCCTGGTAGGCCTTGAGTGCACCGAGGAGCACATCGTCGTCACCGGCCCAAACGGCATCGAGAGAAGGATGTTTCTGCAAGAGGTTTTCCATCAATTTCAACCCCTTTTCCGTCGACCAATCGGAAACGCCGGAGTCGACGATTTCGATTTCGGGGTATGCTTCGAGAGCCTTCTTGAAAGCGGTGACGCGGTCGGTATTGACTTGGCAGAGCACGCCTTCCATGAAAGCGATTTTCCCTTTTCCGCCGAGTGTTTTTGCGACCTGTTCGCCGGAGACCCGGCCGAATCCGCTGTTATCGCCGACGACGGAGTAATCCATGATTTTCTCGGAAAGGCCGCGATCGACGACGATCAATTTAACGCCCTTTGCGACGACCTGTTTGCAGATGGGCGTGAGAGGCGCGGGCTCGTGCGGAAGGACGACGAGAGCCTGAATATCCTGCACGAGAAGATTTTCGATGCCGGAGACCTGATCGGCGGGGTCTTTTGCGGAAGAAAGCAGAACCTTGACGCCGGGGTTTGCCGCTTGGATATCCTGTTGGGCTTTTTTCGCCCAATAGACGATACC
>JAEDLN010000030.1 GCA_016295275.1 Kiritimatiellia bacterium | reverse complement strand
TATTCACGATTTTTCTCTTCTCCTTGCCGTGACTTCCAACGACGAATATGTTCTCCAAATCCTCCGGGAAAACAACAGAATTGATCAGGAGACGGCCGATACGGCGACATTGGAAGGTGCCAAAGAAGGCATCTCGGCCGTCACCTATCTGATCAAAACAGGAGTCTTGACCGAAAACGATGTCCTCTCCCTTCTGGCATCGACCTTCGGAATGGAGTTTTACGATATTTCCGGGCTCGTTCTCGGCGATGATATCCGAAACCTGCTCCCCGGCGAACTCGCCCGAAAGTTCCGGGTCGTCCCCCTTTGGGAAACCGATGGCGTTCTGACGGTCGCAATGGCGGACCCGATGAATTTCGAGACGCTCGATTCTCTCCGTTCCATCCTCAATAAAAACGTCGAGGGCGTCGTCGTTCCTCCGCAACAGATCCTGCAAGCGCTCGGAACACTCTACCCCGAACAGGACTTCTCCGAAATCCAAGAGCTCTATGGTCTCTTTACGGGGAATGAAGAAAAGAAGAATGGAGAATCGACGACCCAGACGGACGACGACGATACCGGCCTCGAAAATCAGCTCGGTGCCGCTCAGGCAGGCGAAAAAGACGCCCCCATCGTCAAACTTTGCGCCCAAATCATTATGCGGGCATTCGTTGCCCGCGCGTCCGATATCCACCTCGAACCGATGGAATCCCGGTTCCGGATCCGCTACCGCATCGATGGCGTTCTGCGCGAACAGGAACCCCCGCCGCGCCGCCTCCAAGGCGCCATTATCCAGCGCTTCAAACTCATGGCAAACATGAAGCTTTCCGAACGCCGGATCCCACAAGACGGACGTATCCAAATCAAGGTGAAAGGCCGTGAACTCGATCTCCGTGTCTCAACCGTTCCGACCGGACACGGCGAATCGATCGTCATGCGTATCTTGGATAAGCAGAACCTCTCGCTCGGTCTGCCGGAACTCGGGTTCATGACCGACGACCAACAGCTTTTCGAAAACCTGATTTCCCTCCCCGATGGCGTGATTCTCGTGACCGGCCCGACCGGATCCGGTAAAACAACGACACTCTACGCCTGCTTGGGACAAATCAATAAGCCGGATCGCAAAATCATCACGGTCGAAGATCCCGTCGAATACCAGATGACCGGCATCAACCAAGTCGCCGTCCATACCGATATCGGCATGACCTTCGATGCGGCTCTCCGCGCCATTCTGCGCCAAGCGCCGAACATCGTCATGATTGGCGAAATCCGCGATCTCGAAACCGCCTCCATCGCAACGGAAGCCGCCCTCACCGGTCACTTGGTTTTCTCCACCCTCCATACCAACGACGCTCCCTCCGCCATCACCCGTATGCTGGATATCGGCGTCAAACCCTTCCTCGTCGCCTCCGCCCTCCGCGCGGTCATGGCTCAACGCCTCGTTCGCGCTATCTGCACCGAATGCCGGGAGGAATATCTGCCCGATCAGACCGAACTCCGTTCGCTCGGTCTCGATCCATCCGAACACGAGGGCCGTATGCTGTATCGCGGCCGCGGTTGCACCCGCTGCAACAACTCCGGCTTCAAGGGACGGAAAGGCCTCTTCGAAATTTTCCGCTTGGATGATGAAATCCAGCAAATGATCTTTGATAACCGCCCGGCTCGGGACTTGCGCGCTCGCGCTCGCGAAATCGGCATGAGAACCCTCCGCGAAGACGGAATCCGGAAGGTCCTCGCCGGTATTACAACCGTCAGCGAAGTCCTGCGTGTCACAATGGGAGATGAAAACTAGCCATGATCGATGATAATCTGATGGAAATGCTCATGCAGGCCGCTTGCGACAACGGCGCTTCCGATCTTTTGATCGAGGTCGGCGATCCGCCGCTCCTGCGTGTCCACGGCGAACTGACGCCTCTTGATATGGATCCCCTAGAACCGGAGGATACCGAAAAGTTGATGAAAGCCATCACCACACCCGCCAATATCGAGTCGGTCATGACAAAGGGCGGTGCGGACTTCGGTTACGCCTTCGGCGATCAGGCCCGTTTCCGTGTCTCCGTCTTCAAGGCAAAGTCCCATATCGGACTCGTCCTTCGCCGCATCCCCAACGACATGATTCCGTTGGACGCAATCGGCTTGCCCGATCAAATCAAGGAACTTCTGTACAAACCGCGCGGACTGATCCTCGTGACCGGCCCGACCGGCTCCGGTAAGACGACGACGTTGACGTCCATGCTCAACTTCATCAACGAAAACCGCGCTTGCCATATCATCACCATCGAAGATCCCATCGAATATTACCACAATCACAAAAAGTCGATGGTGACGCAACGGGAAATCGGCGCAGACGTCCCTTCCTTCGCAGAGGCAATTCGCCGCGCCCTTCGCCAAGACCCCGATGTCATCCTCGTCGGTGAAATGCGCGACCTCGAAACCATGGGAGCCGCCATTACAGCCGCAGAAACCGGCCACCTCGTCTTCGGCACCTTGCATACGACCGGCGCCGCATCGACCGTCGACCGTATCGTCGGCTCGTTCCCGACCGATCAGCAAGGCCAAGTGCGAATGCAACTCTCCGTCGGTCTCGTCGCCGTTATCTCGCAACTCCTGATTCCCAGAATCGACCGGCCCGGACGTGTTGGCGCATTCGAAATTATGGTGAATACCCCCTCCATTGCTTCCATGATCCGCGATGGAAATACGCACCGGATCATTTCGGATATCCAAACCGGAGCCAAGTTCGGTATGCAGACGCTCGACTCTCACCTGCTCTCGCTCTATACGTCCGGAATCATCTCCTACGAGGAATTCATCTCAAAATCGCGCGACCCGGATACGCAAGTCCAGAAACTCCGCGAAATGAACGGCGATTAAACGATCCCCCGCCGATCAGTCCCCCCCTTTCTCCAAAACTTCTTCCCGCGGCTCCATTTTCCGCACGCTTATGGACGACACTTCCCAAAACACCTTAGCCGTCGATCCCGTCCTCGATACGCTCAACTCCTCCGGCTATCTCGATGAGGATACCTGTAGGGCAATTCTCGAAGAAAAAGAGCGCTCCGGCAAAGAAACACGCGATATCATCGTAGACGGAAACTACCTCTCCGAAGACGAAATGCTTTCGGCATTGGCCGCAAACAACGGCTGCGAGGCCAAATCGCTCTCCGGCGTCGATATCCCGCGGGAAATCCTCTCCACCATCCAGGGAACGACCGCACGAATGTACGGCGTCGTGCCGATCGAGGCAACTCCGACGTCCGTCACCCTCGCAACCTATACGCTCCTCTCCCCGATCATGAGCGACGAACTGCGGTTCGTGATCGGAAAGGAAGAGGTCTCGTTTGTGCTGGCCCGTAAATCCGAGGTCCTCGATTGCATCTCCCGATACTACGGCGGTACCGACTCCGCCGTCGATAACTACGTCTCCCTCGCAGACTTCGAAACGACGTCCACGTCTTTCTCCGAGGATATGGACGAAAAGGAACTCGAAAATGCGGCATCCTCCGCTCCCGTCGTCCGTTTCGTCCAACTCGTCCTTCTCCAGGCCGTCCAAGCCCGCGCATCCGATATCCACTTCGAACCCTTCGAAAAGGAATTCCGGATCCGTTACCGCGTCGACGGCGCCCTCTACGAGATGACGCCGCCTCCAAAGTCCCTCGCGACACCCGTCATCTCCCGTATCAAGGTTATGGCAGGGCTCAATATCGCCGAACGACGACTCCCGCAAGACGGTCGTATCCAATTGCCCGTCAATGGACGCCAAATCGATCTCCGTGTATCCTGCCTCCCAACTCAATTCGGCGAATCCGTCGTACTTCGTGTGCTCGACCGCTCCGTCGTATCGCTCGACCTCGAAAACCTCGGAATGCCGGAAGACGTCTATAACAATATCGGCGAAGATATTTCCAAACCGAATGGCATTATTGTCGTGACCGGTCCGACCGGCTCCGGTAAGACGACGACCCTGTACTCCTGCCTCCGCCGAATCAACAAGGAAGGTACGAAAATCCTGACCGCCGAAGAGCCCGTCGAATACGATATCGACGGCCTCGTCCAAGTCCCGATCAATCCGCTCCAAGGCAATACCTTCCCTCTCGTGCTGCGCGCCTTTCTCCGTCAAGACCCGGATGTCATCATGGTCGGCGAAATCCGAGACCTCGAAACCGCCCAAATCGCCGTCCAGGCGTCCTTGACCGGACACTTGGTCTTTTCGACCTTGCACACCAACGACGCCGCCGGCGCCGTTACCCGTCTGATCGA
Organism: Kiritimatiellia bacterium; assembly: GCA_016295275.1. GTDB lineage: Bacteria > Verrucomicrobiota > Kiritimatiellia > RFP12 > UBA3636 > JAEDLN01. Next base: position 10,742 of record JAEDLN010000030.1, on the reverse strand, counting down.
TATGGATGTCGCCCCATACCTCATCGCATCAACCCTGAATGCCGTGATCGGACAACGTCTCCTCCGAAAATGCTGCCGCAACTGCAAAACCGCATACGATCCCACCGATGATACGCTGAAACGGCTCGGCTTGACCCGGGAACAGACCGGCGGACAGCCTTTCTACTTCGGCGCCGGATGCGACCAGTGCAACAAATCCGGCTACAAAGGCAGAAAGGGTCTCTACGAATACTTGCGCGTCACAGATCCGATTCGAATCATGATCACCGAGCGCAAGCCGACTCTGACAATTCGCGAAAAGGCCCGTGAACTCGGGATGCGAACCATGCGAGAAGACGGAATCCGAAATATCCTCGATGGTACGACAACCGTCGACGAGGTCTTGCGCTATACCTAATCGCCCCCCGTCGATCTCAAAATCTCCCCCCGGAATGCAGTTTGAACGTCTCCAATCTATGCTACGTCCCCTTCTTGGTGATCTTTTCACGATTCTGCGTTCGGTCGCTCCGTTTGTCCTCGTTCTCGTTACGCTCAAACTTGCCCTCCGCTCGCCATTCGATTCCCCGAAAAATGCCTGCATCGGCGCATTTCTGGTGCTGGTCGGACTCTTTTGCCTCCAAAAGGGAATCAATATGTGCCTGCAACCGATGGCGGAAGACGTCGGACATGGTCTGATCATCCTTCGCCGGCATGTCTGGCTCATTCTTACAATCGCATTCGCAATCGGATTCTGCGCAACCTTGGTCGAACCGGCCCTGAAGCCCATCTCACAACAGGTAGAAGAGGCAACCGTCGGAACAATCTCCGCTAAAATCCTGGTCTATGCGACCGCGTTCGGCTCCGGAATCGGAATGCTCTGCGGAATCGCAAAGGTCGTCTACGATAAGCCGATGTTGCCGTTCGTACTCCCGTTCCTCGTGCTTCTGATCATCTTGATCCCTCTTTCCAAAGATATCTTCACGTCCGTGGCATTCGACTGCGCCGCTGCGACGACGGGCCCCGTCAATATCCCCATCAACGCCGCAATCGCTCTCGGCCTTGCCACCGCTCTCGGTCTTGATCCGATGCGCGTTGGATTCGGGCTCGTGGGTCTCTCCTGCCTCGGTTCGGCCGTCAGCGTCCTTGCGGCACCGCACCTCTTCCGTCTCGCGGCTACCCTCTCGAGACTCTTTTCCTAAGTCAACTCCCCTCTTCTCTCTTCCGATGAAAAACGAGCTCATCATCTGCATCGTCGAACGCGGGAAATCCAATCCCGTCTGCAAGGCCGCCGTGCAAGCCGGCGCACAAGGCGCTACGATCGTCTACGGCCGCGGAAGCGGAGAGCTGACCTACTCCTTTTTCCACTCCCTGAATGTCGATGCCTCCAAAGAGGTAATCTATATCCTGATCCCCGAAACCCTGCACCAAACCGTTTTCAGCGCCGTCTGCAAGGCCGCCGAAATCGCACAGAAAGGCCGCGGTATCGCATTCGCAATTCCCGTTCTCGAAAGTAGCCTGGACGCCATTGCCCAACCAGAATAAAATCGCTACTATCTTCCTGTCGGCAATCAAACCCGCCGAGACTCCTTGCCATCCCTTTTTTGCATAACTCGGCTTTATTCGCTTTCTCCTATGAAAAAACACAGCTTACCGATTGTTCTCGCCGCCGCATCCCTCTTCCTCGCCGGTTGCGCAATGGACTACCGACTCGGAACAACACTCTCGCCGGAACTTTGCGCCGTCTACGTCCCAACCGTTCTCAACGAGTCCAACCAACCCGAAGCAGCCCGTCACCTGACGCGCGAACTGAACAAGGAAATCCGCCGCGAAGGAACGCTGAAAATCGTTCCCGAACAGGAAGCCACAACCCGCCTCGATGTCATCATCACCGGATACGAACAGGAGGCCGTTACCTACACCAGCAACGATACGCAACACCCGAACCGCTATCGCATGTACCTTACCGCCAAAGTGAAATTCGCGAAAATCGGCCGAAACGGCGCACCCGAAAAGGTGCTCTTCGAAAAAACCAACCTGAGAGGAGACGAAACCTTCGAAGGTGGCTCCCAATCCCTCGCATTCAAACTGCGCTGCTTGCCCGAAGTTGCCAAGGATCTGGCCGAATCCATCGTCGATGCCTGCGCCGGTGCTTGGTAACCGCCCCCGCTTCCACGCTTTCCATTGCCCGGAAATTCCAAAAATCCGCTCGGCCTTTCCATGAAATCGGCGTCGGAAAGGGTCCGCCGAAAAACTCCGTTGACGCCTGATCCATCATGGCGCCAGAAAAAAAACAATAAAAAAGAGGAGCTAAATCCGCAGAATTAGCTCCTTTTGTTGTTGCCGATCGACCGGACAACCGTTAGGCCGTCTTCTTAATCAGGGCCGCAGCACGAGACTTCCGGCGGGCAGCACCATTCTTCGTGATCGCACCCTTGTGGGCAGCCTTATCGACCTCGGAAGAAAACGCGCGGAACGCTTCCTCGAACTTCGCAACATCGCCAGCCGCAACAATCTCGCGGAAGGTACGATCCGCCGTGTGAAGACGGCTCTTGTTGGCTTGGTTGTAAAGACGACGCTGCTTGGAAATCGCATCGCGCTTCTTGGCACTCTTGTGACGGGCTTTTTCAGTATCAGATATGGGCATAAAAACTCCTAAAATGGAATCTTGGATGGTTATAAGCACAAAAGGATAGTGTAAAGACACGGTTCGGTCAACAAAAAAATGCTATGAATAAAACATCGCCCAAAAATCACGCCGGCCCTTCACGGCTTTTGCGCTGGAGTCTGTTTTTCCTAGGATTCGCTCTCATCCCCGTCAATGCGGGTTTCCTGCGCTTCCTGTTCGTGGTCGCCGGAGATTTCCGCTCGAAAGCCACACCCGTCCTCTCCCTTTCCGCACCCGTCGGCTCGTTCATCATCGGGGCCATTCTGTTTACCGTCTTCTTTCTCGCGTTTCATATTCCGCCTCGGTTCTATATCTGGACGCACGAACTGACTCACGCCTTCTTCGGTCTTCTCGCCGGTGCCAAAGTTTCCCATTTCAAAATCGCAGACGAATCCGGCTCCGTCCGAGTCTCGGAAACCACCCTTCTGGGATTGCTCGCTCCTTATTTCTTTCCCATTCCGGCAGTCCTTTTCCTGATCTTCGTCGCAGTCCTTTCCTGTTTCTTCCCCGTCGTCAATACGTCCCTCGGCTCTTTCTTGGCCGGCGTTTTCGGCTTCTTCTGGGCTTTCCACGGCTGCTACACCTTGAACGCAATCCTGCAATACCAGTCCGATCTGGACACCTTTGGACCGTTCTTTTCCACCCTCTTCTTGCTCGCCCTGAACCTGCTCCTTCTCTGCATCGCCCTCGCAGCGTTTTCTCCTATCGGCTTTTCCGCCTTCTGGAAGGAGCTGTTTCTCGCGCAAGGGGATATCTTTGTCTTCCTTTGGAACCATCTCTACTGATCCGGGCAAAACCTGCCGGTTTTTGCTACACTTTACCCAATGAGCAAAATCCGAATCCATCGGCAGATCCTTCAACTGGACGGCCTTTCTCTCCTGGAAAAACTCCCCGAAAACGCCTCGTGCGAAGAGCGCGAGGGCTCCATCCTGTTGCACATTCCCGCTACTCCGCAAATGCTGCACTGGACGGATATCCATCTCGGAAAACTCGCCGACGCAGATCGAATTGCCGCTCTCGGCCAAACGCCAAAGGGAAATCTCCGAATCTGGAGCGGAAACATCGCCAACCTGCCCGATAATCTCATCTTTTCCTTTGCCCTCGTCCTGCGGACCGATGGATGGATCCTCTTGCTCGCTCCGCTTCCGGACAATACCGCCGCCACCCGTATCCTTTCCCGCGCCGACGGCTCGCTCCTCCTTCGCCTCGATACCGCCTCGCCATCCTGTCCTACACCCCCACAAGCCTCGATTCTCGTCGCTGTCGGGACCAAGGCTCACCGCCTCTGCACCGATGCCGCCTTGTCTCTCTCCCATATTTTCCCGCGACTGCGACTGCGCAACCGAAAGCCGATTCCCGCATTCGCCCGAAACCTGATCTGGTCTTCCCGGGAGTCCGGCGACAACGCCGCTTCCCTTGAACAAGCCCTCGACAATTACGCTTCGCGCAAAATCCCAACGGGAACGCTTGCCGTCGATTCCCTCTGGGAACATACGGAAACAATCCTCGGCGAACGCCTTCTCCGCTCTCTTTCCCCTTCCCCGACCCTCTTCCCCGACGGGTTCTCTCCCATCTGTGCAAAGGCTCGCGCCCTCGGCTTCCATTCCGTTCTTGCCCGGCAACACCTCATCGGAACACCCGCCGGAATCGCACCGATTCCCCTCGATACCTATAAGCCACGGCCTACGCCGCCACCGCTGAATCCCGATTTCTTTCAATGCGACGAGCCGTCTGCCCCCTCCCCGCAGAGCGTGCAACTTCCCACAAACGCCGCCCTCCGGCGCTTTCGCTCCGATGCCGCTGACGTTCTTCTGAAAAACGGCATTGACGCCATCGCTCTCGAGGGGCTCGATCAAATCCCCGAACTCTCCGCTTCACGGGGCGGTATCGCCTCTTTCGCGCAAACACTTGTCGGTTTCGCTGAAGAAGATCTTCGCCATGCATTTGCTTCCAATGGCATGCTGAACGGGCTCGTTCCCCCGCTGCCGTACTTCTGCCGGCATACGTCCCTCGCCACCTTCCCGATCGATCCGTCCCTCCCCATCGGCGACCGAATCCGGACGCGCGCGCTCGCCTCGCTCTGGTGGGGACAATTCTTCTGCCCCGCTTGGGAGCCACTTCAAACTTCCGCCCCAAACGGCGAATACGCCGCCGCCGCACTCGCAATTTCCGGGAGCCCGATCGGCTTCGCAGATCGCCCCGAAACCGCTTCGCTGCCGTTGTTGACGCAACTCGCATTTCCGGACGGCTCCGTCCCGCTGTACCCGGCACCCGCATTCCCCGCGTTCCCCTTCCAGACACCCGGACAAGACAATCCTTCCGCCGCAGTTCCTCCCAAAGCATTCGTCCTCCTCAATACGATCCCGCCTCTCCAGTCCGGAACCGCCGCCGTCTTCGATCTCCGCCCCGACGCCCCGGCTTTCCCCAACAGCGGCGCACAAGCGTTCGTCTCCGCCGATGACATCCCCGCCGCCAATGCCCGCCGCTATGCCGTATGGACCCATCACGGACGCGAGCTCAATCTCGTCGATCGACGCGATTCCATCGCGATTCGTACCGGCAACGAACGGTTTGAAGTGGTGACATTCGCCCCGATCCTTCACGATACCTACGCCATCCTCGGCATCGTTTCAACCTTCGCAGCCGCCGCAACCGTCCTCGAAATCGAAGAAAAAAATGCAGGCGTGTCCGTTCAACTCGCCGGACCCGGCGAATTCGCCGCCGCGTTCATGGATCGCCCTTCGAAACTGTTCTGCAACGGCTCCGAAATCCCATTCTCCTGGATGGAGGAAAGCGGGCTTCTTCTTGCAAACCTGCCCAATGCCGCAAAGCCGGTCGTCTTTATCCGGTTTTGACCCCTCCACTCCGGACGCACGGAGCCGGCCGCGCAAATACCCCGAATGCAGGTGCCAGACACAAAACCAGACAGGCATTGGCGCGGATGCGCGCCGATGCCTGTCGTATTTTTCGGAACGAACAATCGCCGTTCGACCGTTATTTCGTTGAGCTGATGAGCCGCGCCATGATCATGATCGCATTCTCTGCCGAAAGACGATAATCGGGCCAGGCGCCGCGACCGACATCGGCCGACGGCGCAACTCGCGTAGCACGTATCGTTTCGACGACTTTCGTCATGAAATCGCGGGCCGTCGCCAAATCGTTGACGTTGAAGGTCGGAACCGTACAGGGCGCATCCGCCGGAGGTGCCGCATTCGTAAAGACGATCGCACGGCCAATCGGTGTCCGCGAAAGATTGATTCCGCCCTCCTCAAGATAGGCGCGAAGCGCTTTTTCAAGCTCCTCCGCTTGCTCATACGGATCAACCGCAATACCGCCTAAAACCCAGCCGCTTCCCGCACGATACTCGATTTTCTGCTGCGGAACGCAAAGCGTCATGAGAACCGCCGATGAAGGATCGACGATGACATTGACCTCGACACCGGGAATCGGCATCGGTGCATTCGGAAACTTCGGCGCATGGATAATGACCCAACGCTCGGTTGTGCTATCCGATCGGAGGGCTTCCAAAAACCGGCGCGCACCTTCATCCAAATAATCGAATTGAACCTCAGGGATAATCAGAGACATGATAAACTAAACTCCTTATCTATTTCGACTCGGGGATGTTCCCGATTACCCGAATTGTAGCATTCGGAATCCAGTTTCCGCAACTCCATACCCAAAAAATTCCAAACCCGGGAATCGCTTCATTGTTCCGCCCCCACGCCCACGCCCGCAGGGGCTCCCCGCTTCGCCCGCGGGGGTTCCCCGCTGAAGACAAAGATGAACCGAGCTCTTATGGATAAGCCAACTATGCCCTTCGTTATTCTCGGTTTTGCCTAAAAGTGAGAATCCCCTGCGCTCCTGTCCATTCCGAAAAAATGGCCTCGGGTGCAACGACCATCCACAGTCTCGGTTTTGCCTAAAAGTGAGAATCTCTTACGCACCTGTCCATTCCGAAACAATGGCCTCGGGTGCAACGACCGTTCCCACTCTCGGTTTTGCCTAAAAGTGAGAATCCCTTGCGCTCCTGTTCATTCCGAAAAAGTGACCTCGTCTGCTACACCATCCCCATTCTCGGTTTTGCCTAAAAGTGAGAATTCCCTGCGCTCCTGTTCATTCCGAAAAAGTGACCTCATCTGCTACACCATCCCCATTCTCGGTTTTGCCTAAAAGTGAGAATCCTTGCGCTCCTGTTCATTCCAAAAATGGACTCGGGTGCAACTACCATCCCCATTCTCGGTTTTGCCTAAAAGTGAGAATTCTTTGAGCTCCTGTCAATTCCGAAAAAATGGTCTCGAATGCAACTCCATCCCAATTCTCGGTTTTGCCTAAAAGTGAGAATCCCTTGTGCTCCTGTTCATTCCGAAAAAATGGCCTCGTCTGCCACACCATCCTCATTCTCGGTTTTGCCTAAAAGTGAGAATCCCTTGCGCTCCTGTCAATTCCGAAAAAATGGTCTCGTCTGCTACACCATCCCAATTCTCGGTTTTGCCTAAAAGTGAGAATCCCTATGCTAGTGTCAACTCCAATAAAGTGGCTTCGGGACCGGATTCGGGCATTACGACCATTCCGTTCAAATCAACGATATGCGCCTTGTCCAAATCGCCACAGAGACGATCGGCAGTTTGCGGCGGCATGTCGGTTTCAGCTGCCAACTCCTTCAAAGAGCGTCCGGGTCTCTTGTGCAGACATCGTACAATCGCATTGCGACGAACATGCGAAAGTGCATGCACATAGTCACCAAAGCGCCGAAGTCGTTCCTCCGTGGGACGTGTCAGGAAAAACGCACGTAACGCTTCAAGCACCCGCTCACCATCACCCGTTGTCGCTATCGCGCGATAATAGACGCGACGGTCGGTTCGTTTCGATATGGCCAGCCCCGCCGTTGCCAACTTCTTCAAGTGGACACTCACCGTCGCGCTACTCAAGTCCATCCGCTCTGACAATTCGTTCACGCATGGGAAATCCGTCTTTTCACCGATAAGCAATAGCCGCAACAACTCGATCCGTCTTTCGCAGTCAAGTGCTTCGCATACTTTCCAGAATCCATTTTCTTTCATACGGACCCATTATACAGAATCTCGGTTTTGCCTAAAAGTGAGAAATCTACCAGACTTATCCTCCCCTTTTTTGTGTGCGCGGCATCGCCGCCCTGGCGAACGCGTGCGGATTGTCTTGCAGTGTCCGATTCTTCCGACTACACGCTACCACGCCCCGACCTCGTAACCCGAACATAGGCATCACGCAAGAGCGCGGAACAAGGATGGCGTTTCCCCGGTCGAGGACCTTCCGCGAAAACGCCTTCCCATTGGTCCTCATGTACCAAGCGTATCCGGAATGGAACGCTTTTTTTGTTCGAACGCCGCCATGGTAGAAAAACGAAATACCTTCATCATTTGCCGGCTTCCCGCAATTTTCCTCCCCATCCTTGTCAACGCAATTTGAAAATAGGAATCCCCCCCCTATTTCGGAGGTGAAGCCAAAATCGCTTGTGTTGCTCCAAAGAACCGCATGCGGTATAATTTGCCCATTCGTCACCGATTCGTTCCGTATGCACATTTTACCCCATATTCACGCACCAAGCGACCTTAAATCTCTTTCCCCGAAAGAGCTTTCCATCCTTGCTACGGAATTACGGACCGAAATCTTGCAGACCGTTTCGAAACAGGGCGGGCATCTCGCTTCCAATCTCGGCGTCGTCGAGCTAACCATCGCTCTTCTGCGCGTATTCACCCCGCCAAAGGACAAACTCCTTTTCGACGTCTCCCACCAGAGCTATGCATACAAACTGCTGACCGGTCGGGCCAATCGCTTTCAAACGCTTCGAGCAACAGATGGTCTCGCCGGATTCCAAAAACGATCGGAATCCCCTTGCGACGCTTTCGGCTCCGGCCATGCCGGCAATACGATTTCCGCCGCCCTCGGGCTCGCTGCCGCCCGCGATCGAATCGGATCTCCCGACGAACAGGTCGTTGCCATTATCGGCGACGCTTCGATCTGCAACGGAATCGCACTCGAAGCACTGAACAATGTGCGCGAAACGACACGCCGTTTGATCATCGTCCTCAACGACAACCGGATGTCAATTGACCGACCGACCGGCGCCCTTTCCAGAACCTTTAGCCGGATGTTGCTCTCCGCCCGCTACAATCGCTGGAAGAGAAATATCGAAACACTGGGTTTGCGCGGCATCAAACGACTCCGGATGATCTGGCTTCGAGAACACTACCATATGCTCGAAAGCCGCATCAAATCCCTTTTTCTCCATCGGCGAAATACGCTCTTCGAAGAAATCGGCATCCGTTATCTCGGTCCTTACGATGGACACAATATCGCACAGCTGGAACGCGCATTCGTAACGGCACGAGATTCCGATTTGCCCGTTCTGATCCATATCTCGACCAAAAAAGGAAAGGGCTACGAACCCGCCGAATCCCATCCGGAATCCTGGCATTCCACGTCTCCCTTCAATATCGAAACCGGACACGGAAAACCACCGCCACCGAATACTGTTTCCTGGTCTAAGGTCTTCGGCGACCATCTCTGCCTCCGTGCCCAATCCGACTCGCGGCTTTTCGCCATTACGGCCGGAATGGCCTCCGGAACCGGTCTTTCGCAATTCGCACAAGACTATCGACAACAGTTTCACGATGTCGGAATCTGCGAGGAACATCAAATGATTTTCGCCGCCGGCCTCGCCGCCGGCGGACTCCGCCCGATCGTGGCCGTCTATTCCACATTCCTTCAACGCGCCATCGATGGCGTCATCCACGATGCCGCCCTTCAACACCTCGGCGTCGTTCTCGCGCTCGATCGCGCAGGAGTCGTCCCCGGTGACGGCGCAACCCACCACGGCATCTTCGATATCGCCCTCCTTCGGCCAATCCCATCTCTTGCCATCGCTCAGCCGCGTACGCCTGCAGACCTGCGCACAATGCTCGATCTCGCAATTGCGGACGCTACCCGCCCCTTCGCAATCCGATACCCGCGCGGTTGCACGCCAAAAGAACTTCCGGTCGATCCTCCCGTCCAATTCGGACGCGCCGCCGAAGTCTCCCGCACTCAAACCGCAGACCGACATTCGGTCGCAATCTGGACTCTCGGTCCGGAAGACGCCTACGCGTATTCCCTTGCCGGCATTCTGCTCCGCCACGGCATTGGTTCCATCCATGTCGACGCCCGCTTCGCAAAGCCCGTCGATGCCACGCTCCTTCGAAAACAGGCGGACGAAGGCATCCAACTCTTTTTCACGTGGGAGGACGCCGTGCGAACGGGCGGCTTCGGCTCCGCTGTCCAAGAAGCCCTCGCCAATCACCCCGCACACCCCCATGTCGTCAATTTCGGCTGGCCTGACACGTTTGTCCAACACGCTTCGTCCCGTAACGATTTGCTCCGCCGCCACAACCTCACGCCCGAAGACGCCGCTGCGGCAATCTTGTCCGCACTAAACCACCAAAACGAAAACTAGGCACTCGCGCCGCGAACCGATCCACCGATTCACTGCAAAAAACGGCAAAGCCCCTTCCGGTCTTTGCCGTTTTCGTTTCCGCACCAAAGACAAGCCGACTACTTCGCTTCCGTCTTGCTCTTTTCGGAAAAATCGATAATCACTTCGTTCGGTCGCGCCATTCCATTCTGTCGGGCAATCACTTCGACATAATCGGGATTGTTTTGGAACTGCGCCGTCTTGCGACGATACTCGCTGATGCGAGAGGCATACTCCGCATTGTCCATGCGCAACAAATCGCGCTCCTTCGTCAAGGCCGCCTTCTTTTGCAAAAGCGGCGTGAAAAGCGCCACCAGCGCAACGACCGCTATCACGACCAGGCCAATGAAAAACACCATACGAAATGTTCGCATAAGGCCTCCTCTCGCCCATCCGGGCACATAAAATGGTGGTGGGTCAACGATTCGAACGTTGGAAGGCAAAGCCAGCAGATTTACAGTCTGCCCCCGTTGGCCACTTGGGTAACCCACCACAAGAAGTGCAACGGAACTAAGAATGCCAAAAAACAGATCGGGATGCAAGCAAAAAATCAACTCTTTTTTTGTTTTGTAACTTCTCATCGTAAATGCGACTACCCTAGTCGCATTT
>JAEDLN010000237.1 GCA_016295275.1 Kiritimatiellia bacterium | reverse complement strand
CGCGGGCAATGGCGCGGCGGCGCGATGGGGACATCGCGCCCTACCGCAACGGGACCGCAACGGGGCGCGGGCGGGGCACGGCGGTGCGCACGACCACGGGACAGCGCCGCGCGGGCGGGGCGCGGGATGCCATGCCGCGCCGCACCGCTCGGCGGGGGTGTTCGGATTGCCAAAAATGCGGGGATCGGGACGGTTTCAGAAAAGCGTTGAACTTTTCCGTCATTTGGGATATCATCACGAAAGAAGGCGCTCTCCATTCCGTCGTCGCCTCCGCTAGGTTGTTCAATTTCAAAGGAAATCACATGAAAGAATTGTTGTTTGCCCGCTTTTCAGCTGTTCTTCTGGCAGCCGTGTTTTTCTTTGTTCCGGGCGTTTCCTCCGCGCAGCAGGAAACGGTGATTCCCGGCTCCAGTCCCAAACATTACAAAATCCAGAAGCTGACGTCGCTGGACAAGGATTACCGCCAGCGTGCGCGCGCGCTCGGCACTTCCTCGGCAAAAGCCAAGGAATGGGGATGTTTCGACGTTTCCTTTTTGACGCTTCCGCCCGTCATCGGCGAAATCAGCATCACCTACACCGTGATGTTTCAGACGGACAAGCCGCTTGTTCCGGGCGACAAGACGATGACGCTGTTCAAGACGACGGTCGATTACGTCGATATCGTCAGCATCAAGAGCAAAGAGCATTTGGCCGGCGTTTGCCTGTTGCCCGGCGCGCTTCAGCGCCATGGCAAGCCGATCGGCTTTGCCGTTCAGATTTTCTTCGATGGTCAGGAAGTCGCGTCCGACTCCGTCGAAGTCGGCATTCTTGCCGGCCGGAAGTCCTGGTGGACCGATTCCAAGATCATCGATTCTCCCAACGTTGCGACTCGCGAAGGTTGTTTGGTGGACCGGATGAAATCTCCGTTCCAATTGAACGATCTCGACAGCTATGAGGTAAGCCGGTAGTGTCATCGAGTAATACCATTTTGGCGCTGGATATCGGCGCCTCCAAACTCACATTGGCGGAGTTTTCCGTCCGGAAGGGGCAATCGGCCCCGGAGCTCGTCCGCTATGCGGTCGAGCCTCGTCCCGCTTCTGACGGGGCCGAGTCGTTGTCGGCGCTTGCGCCTGTTCTCGCCTCGCTCAAGGCGAAGCTGGGCGTCAAATCGGCTCCGCTGACGATTCTGCTGCCGGGTCAGTCTGTCTTTCCGCGTTTCCAGAAGTTGCCTCCGGGGTCGGCCGACATGGCGGACAAGCTGGTGCAGGAGGAAGCGGCGCAGAATTTGCCGTTTGGCCTTGACCAGATTGTCTGGGACTACCAGCAGCTGGGCGAAAATCTCGAAGGCGAGCTGGAAGTATTGATTCTTGCGACGAAGAAGGAAACGGCCACCGAGGCGTCGGCATTGGCGTCTGCCGCAGACCTTCCGCTTGCCGGCATTCAGGCGGGTCCGCTTGCGCTTTCCAATGCGGTCTATCGCTCCATCGAGGGGCTGGACGGCTGCACGCTCGTATTGGACATCGGCGCCAAGACGACGGATCTTCTGTTTTTGGAAGGCAACAAGGTTTTCATGCGCACGATTCCCGTTGCCGGCGGCACGATCACCAACGAGATTGCGCGCAACATGAATGCCTCGGTCGAGGATGCCGAAGCGTACAAGATCGAATCCGGCTACGTGGCGCTGGGCGGCACCTACGGCAATCCCGACGACGAGCAAGCCGACCATGTTTCGAAGATCATCCGGAATGTCGTCACGCGTTTGCATTCCGAGGTGATGCGTTCGATTAATTTCTATCGTTCCCAGCAGGGCGGTTCCGCGCCGGCCCGCATTCTTCTCACCGGCGGTTCGTCGGCTCTTCGCTACTTGGATGTCTTTTTCCGCGAAAAGCTGGGTGTCGAGGTCGTGCTCTTCAATCCGTTCGAGGCCAGTCTTGCCGCCGCACCGCAGTTTGCCGACCGTCCGGACGCGTGGGGCGTGCTGTCGCCGCTTTCCGGCGCGGCTCTCGATTCTGCCGGGCTGGCCCGGTTGCGCTTGAATCTCGTTCCGCCGGAAATTGTGGAGGAGCAGCGTCTGACCCGCCGGATTCCGTTCTTTATCGGGGCGGCGGTCTGTTTGGTTCTCTCGGTTGTCTGCTGGCTTCTCTCGGCCTCCCAACGGGCGGCCTTCTGCACGGAAAGCGCTTCACTTGCCCGCACGCGCGTCAACACCCTTCGCAAGTACGGGACGGAAATCGAAATCGTGCAGAAAATGGTCAACGAAGCCAAGGCGGAGCAGGACTTTTTCGCTTCCGCCGCGTATGCCCGCGGCTCGTTTGCCAAACTGTTCGATGCAATCCGTTCCGCGATGTTCGACGGATCGTGGCTGACGAATTTCCGGTATGAGCCGCCGGCGGTATCCGACATTCCCGACAATGCTCCCGTGTCCGATTCGGAAGGGGCCGCCGCGCCGTCTTACGGCACGGTGACCTTGACGCTGAAAGGGTTCAAGGGCGATTTGGAGCGTGTCACCAAGACCGGTTCGTCTCCCGACTTGAAAAGACCGGCTTTTTCGTTCCCGGCGGAAGCGATGTTCTCATGGACCGCACCGATCAAAAGGAGCGGTTGGAGCAAATCGAGGTAACGCTTCGTTTGGCCCGTCCGGTCGGCATATTCGCTCCCGTTTGGAATACGCCGATCGTTCCGGTTGCGGATGACGCATCGGCTGCGGCCGCCGAAGAAGGCTCCGAGGCTGCGGCCGCCGAAGATGCGGCCGAATCGGCGGACGGCACCGGCACGGCACAGGAGATTGCGGAATCATGAAATCGAACAAGATCATTCTCGGCGTCGTGGGTGGCGTGACAGCCGTTGCCGTCATCGGCATTGGCGTTTTTGCGTTTCTCCGTTCCCAAGCCGCCTCCGAAGCCCGCGCCACGATGCAGCAGCAGGCGAATCAGCTTCGCAAACTCTTCGAAAAGGACGTTTTCCCTTCGCAGGAGAATATCGATACCGCAGAGAAGAATCGCGAGCAAACGCGCAAGTTCGTCCAGGATCTGCGCAACGAAATGAAGCGCGGCATGGTTCCGGTCGACCGCAAGAAGACGCCCGGCGATTTTTCCAACATCCGCATGGCGACCATTGCCT